>CAXYZP010000014.1:0-14659 GCA_964293175.1 uncultured Sphaerochaeta sp. | reverse complement strand
TCTCTGTACCAGGATACCCGATGACCACCAGGTCAGGATATGTTGCCGTCACCACATCCCTGAGAGTAGGAAATTGTAACTGTATAGTATCCCCGATGGGGTTTCCCTTACCATCATACTGACCGACAACTTCAATGCCTTGCATCAATCTGCTATGCAGGGCTTGCTCATACTCGGCTAGCTTATCACCAAAACCAACTAGAAGGATTTTTCGGGTGTACTTGCCTTTACCATACGCATCCTTAATATAAGAAGATATGAGAGCTCTTTCTGTGACCAGAAATATAACGGCCAAAAAGAAATGAATTGCAATAGCTATTCGGCTGACCTTATCAGAAAAAAGAAAATACAGCGTGATGACTAGCAAGAGAAATGCCTGAAACGAACTTTTGATTAATTTGGTAGTCTCTTTTCGCCAGGAATGTTCAAGTTCTTCCACATACAGATTATTTCTGCTGATAAAAAAGATATACATAGCGATGATGAGCGGAACAAGTTGGAGAAACAGCTCAAACGAACTCAACTTACCTTCAGGAACTATATAAAACCTCAGATATCCTGCAAGGATCCACGATGCAGCAACAGCAATCGCGTCTGAAACAACTTTTATTCCAAGAAGCACACGCCTAGACTTTTTCATTCTTCCCACCCCTTAATTGACCTAATCGGAAAACATTACTTCAATACGTCTTCTACCTAATCCAAAATCCATGATAAACATTTCATCTCAAATAGATATAGTATTATGCTTCGCAAAAAACAACACTATCAATAGAATTGACAAGCTGGAAAAATACAAAAGATTGAAACAAGCGAACTCGCTATTTTTCCGAAAGTTCTTATTTCGCATCTAATAGTACCACCATCTGACTGCTTTCGGAACTACTAACGGGCGAGAAGGCTGAAGACCAAGTATTATACTGATTTTCTAGATGTTTTGAATGTTTTGTAGTGCTCCTCAAATGCGCAGGTGGTCATCATAGCGGTCGCTAAGGATTCTTCTGCAATACGAATCTTTTTGTTTGAGAATTTTTGATCCACGGGTTATCTTGCAGAGCGAAATCCCATGATTGGCTGCTATCTCACGCTGAGGAATTCCCCGATAAAGATCCTTCATCAAGTCCCAACGCAAGGCAAAATCCTTCTGCTCACTGGGGGTGAACACCTCTTCAAAAAGCTTACGCATCTGTTTCTCATCTGTTGTCTTAGCAAAGATTTTGATAAGGTCTTCCAAATCATTATCCATCGTATCTACCCTCCTGTGAGTTCATTGCTAATACTACAGAGAGAAACGACAGCGGTCAAGCAAAGATATGTCGATGCAATGAACTCTACTCCTTTGCTTCTGTTGTAGATTCTTTACCTATCCGTTTGAACAAATCTTTTTTCATGCGCCCACTACCCCAGGCTCTTTTTTCACATGCTCCTCCACGCTTCTTCCCTATATAGCCAAAAAGAAGCGCTTATCGTATCATAGGGAGAATACGTATTGGCCCTTGGGCCATAGCATCTAAACCCTCTTAAGGAGACAAAACCGATGAAATATACCCCATTCTTTGAAACTGAACTCTCACAAATAGCCTTGGGATGCGACCACTATGGTGCGGCAATATCTGAAAAGACAGCGTTTTCACAACTGGATGTCTTTTTTGAACAGGGAGGGAACCTCCTTGATACTGCTATCATCTATGGACAGGAGAAGGATGGAGGACCATCCTCCAGTGAAAAGGTCCTTGGAAAGTGGCTCCGATCGAACAATAACCGCAACCAGATGATAGTTGCCACAAAAGGCTGCCATCCCTACAGGGATGATATGAGTCGGGGCAGGATCAATGAAAAGGACATGATCGGTGATATCAGCCGCAGTCTGGACCAGTTGCAGACAGATACAGCCGATATCTGGTTCTTCCATCGTGACGATCCGAGCATGGGGGCTGATGAAATCATCGATATGGGCTCTTTACTTGTAGAAAAAGGCCTGGTAAAACATCTTGGAGCCTCCAACTGGACCACCGCCCGCATTGAAGAGGCAAACCTCTGGGCAAAGAAGCACAACAAAAGCCAGTTTGTCATCAGTGAAATCCAGTGGAGCCTCGCCCACTGCACACCTGAGACCTGGGGAGACGATACGCTTGTCTGTATGAACGATACCGAACGAGCCTGGTATGAAAAACACAACTTCCCTGTAATGGCTTTCGCCTCACAGGCTAAGGGCCTCTTCTCCAAGCTGATCGAAGGGAAGGGCGATAGTCTGAGCGAACGAGCTCGCGAACGCTTCCTCACGGAGGTGAACCTTGCCATAGTGCCCCGTTGCAAAGCCCTTGCAGAAGAGCTGGGAGTAACGCCTGCGGCACTGTGCATGGCCTACCTCACCAGCCAGAAAAACCCAACCATAGCCATTGCTGGATCGAGCAGAATTTCCCAGATAACGGAAACCCTAGGAGGAGCCGACTTGAGTCTGACACCCTCTCAGATAGCATTCCTCCGATGTTAGGTTACAGAACAGGCATAGCGCTCACCCTGCTCTCTTCAAGTTTCTTCGGCCTTATGGGTCTGTTCAACAAGCTTGCCAAGGAGGGAGGACTGAGCCTATATGAACGCGTCACCCTCAGATTTCTGGTAGCGGCTCTTATCCTTTTTTTGGTGCTGAAGCTCCAAGGGAAAAACACAACGCTCCCGAAACACCTCAGAACGCGCCTTTTTATCTCTTCGTCACTGTTTTTTGGAGGAACGAGTTACCTGCTCTTTCTCTCATATGCCTATATATCCACATCGCTGACCACAACGCTCCACTTTATTTATCCGCTGTTGGTCTTGATATTTGCCATGGCTCTTGACAGCTACAGGCCTACAACCCTGCAAAAATGGGGTACGTTGCTCTCCTTGGTTGGCCTCTACCTAGCAGTAAGACCAACAGGGGAAGGCAGTTCTAACCAGGCTTTTGGTATAGCCCTTGCCCTGGGTAGTGCTTTGACCTTCTGCCTCTATGTACGCTTCCTCAACCAAAAGGAAATCAAGAGTCTGGACAATACCCTGCTTATGCTGCACATCCTCAGCAGTGCTGCATTCGCATGGGCCATCCCCACTATAGTGGAGCTGATACGACTACCTCACCTGCCCATCATATGGAGCAAGGCAGTGGTAGGCATTGCAGGTCTGGCTATACTCTCTACAGTGCTTGGCTGTTCATTCTTCTCTCTAGGCATACGCGCCATAGGAAGTGAGAAAGCATCAATACTGAGCGTATTCGAACCGATTACGGCAATTCTGGCAGGGGTGCTCCTTCTAGGAGAGACCCTGCCGACTACCTTCACCTTAGGTGCGATTCTGATTATCATAGGCTCGTACTTCGTCTCACGAAATAAAAAAATCCCTAGTACCCTACTCCAAACAACAAAGGACCCCAAAGCATGACCAGTACCCTTTCACAGCCCCTACTATTTCTCTTTATCATTCTCTTGGCAAACCTGCTCAAACGAGCGGGGATGTTCTCAGAGAAAGATGGATATGTCCTCTCTCAGATAACCGTGAACATAACCTTGCCTGCAGCCATCATATCGGGCTTCGAATCCTTTGAACTAATCCCTGCCCTGTTCCTGTTGATCATCTTGGGTATTATCGTCAATGCGAGCCTCATGGGCCTTGCCTTCCTGGCAATGCGCAAGGAGAACAAAGGTATGCAGGCATACGCCATCTTCAACACCCCTTCCTTCAATGTTGGTAATTTCACTTTCCCGTTTATACAGACCCTCTATGGGGGACCGGGATTGGTTGTCGCATCTCTCTTTGACTTGGGCAACGCCCTGATGACAACAGGCTTTGTCTACTCGATTGGAACTTCTGTAGCAACTGACCAGAGGCCAAGCATCAGGGACATCTTGAAAAAGCTAGTACGATCAGCACCCTTTATGACCTATCTGATCATGATATCCCTCGCACTCTTAGGTCTCAAGCTCCCACCTTTTTTGGCAGGATGGATGACAGCCATAGGAAAGGCCAACCCCATCGTAGCGATGCTGATGATAGGTATTATGCTTGACATACATTTTGAAAAGGGTTGGATGAAACAGGCTGTGAAGGTTATCAGCATACGGTATCTGGTTGCCATAGTCTTCTCTGTCCTCTTTTGGACACTTACCAGTTTTGATCCCATGGTCAAAGTAACCATTACCCTGCTCTTCTTCGCTCCTATTGCATCGGTAGCGACTGCCTATACACAACAATGTACTGACAAAGGGAAGTTGTCATCCTTCACTTCGTCAGTCACCGTTGTAATCAGTACAATCTGTTATATTCTTCTGGTACCTTTTTTAGGCGCCTAGAATATAGGAGTTCAAGAGATTCTGTAACATCTCCTGCCTGCCGCTCTTGTGTATGATGGAAGCAGTGCGTCCGTATTGCGCAAGAGAGCTGAGGTCCATGGCGCCCTGAGCAAAAGAGGCTCCCTTCCCATCATCAAAGGAGGAGTAGCGCTCCGCTACGAAGTCATCGAGGACCTTGTCCTGGATAATCTTCTGGGCAACTTCAAGACCAAAGGCAAAGCTGTCCATACCACCGATGTGGGCCATGAAGAGATCCTCGTTGTCGATGGATCCTCTTCTGCGCTTGGCATCAAAATTCAAGCCACCGTGGCCTAAGCCACCACCGCGTAGGATAACCAGCATAGCCAGAGTAGTCTCATAGACGTTGGAAGGAAACTCATCAGTATCCCATCCGTTCTGCGCATCGCCCTGATTGGCATCGACACTGCCTAGCATACCACTGTCAGAACAGACCTGCAGGTCATGCTCGAAGGTGTGACCTGCCAAGGTCGCATGGTTAGCCTCAATATTGCACTTGAAGTCGTCCTGCAATCCAAACTCCCTGATGAAGGCAATGGTTGTAGCGGCATCATAGTCATACTGGTGCTTGGTAGGCTCCATCGGCTTGGGCTCGATGAGGAAGGTCCCCTTAAAGCCAATGCTGCGCCCATAGTCACGCGCCATGATCAAGAACTTGGCCAGATGTTCGCGTTCGCGTTTCATATTCGTATTCAGCAGGGTCATGTACCCCTCTCTTCCGCCCCAGAACACATAGTTCTCACCACCAAGCTTCACATTGGTATCAAGGCAGGCTTTCACCTGTACAGCGGCGCGGGCAACAACAGAGAAATCGGGGTTGGTAGCAGCTCCATGCATATACCTTGGGTGGGTAAAGACATTGGCAGTATTCCACAACAGTTTTACCCCAGTCTCTTTCTGTCTTGCAAGCAGCGCATCAGAGACCTTCTGAAAGTTAGACTCGTACTCTTCTGCATTTGCCCCCTCTGGGGATGCATCTACATCATGGAAACAGTAGTACGGGGTTCCAACCTTGGTGAAAAACTCGAAAGCCGCATCGGCTTTGGCCATCGCCTGCTTCATGGGATCGGCATGGTGAAACGGGTGCACCATCGTGGAACTGCCAAAAGGATCGGCTCCGTCAGCACAAAAGCTGTGCCAGTACGCAGTAGCGAACCTCAGGTGTTCGGCCATAGTTTTTCCTGCGATCTTCTTTTTTGCATCGTAGAACTTAAAAGCAAGTGGATTCTTACTTTTCTTTCCCTCAAACTCAATTTTTCCTATACCTTTGAAATACTCTTTATCACCTACATAATAGTCCATAGTGTTCCTCCTATTTGAACAGTGGCGTCATAGCCTCTACATATCCTTGATAGCGTTCATACGCTTTTTCATACCCTTCACGATGCTCTGGTCGGGGCTCACACCCTTTTGTCTCATCGAACTGTACATGTTCGGCGGCAACCTCTTCGATGCTCTCATCACCTACTGTCCACAACGCCTGCAGGGCAGCTCCTAGGGCGGCACTCTCGACGATTGAGGGTACAGAAAGGGGAAGCTGCAGCACATCGGAGGCTATCTGCCTCCAGATGGCGCTCTTTGAACCTCCACCTGTCAGCACCAGATGCTTGGGCTCAAAGCCAAGTTCACCAAATGCCTCAAGACCACCTTTCATAGCATAGATAGAGCTTTCCAAAGCGGCACGGGCGATATTCTCAACCTTCATATTGGAAAGATCGAACCCTGCAAGCACTCCCTTGCCATGGGGCAGGTTAGGAACCCGCTCCCCATTGAAAAATGGCAACATTGTAACCCCTTCACACCCTATGGGAGCTTGTAGGGCCAACTCATCGAGCTTCTTCACATCATAGCCAAACAGGGCTCGGATGCTCTCTGTTGTGATAGTGCAGTTCATCGTGCACAACAGGGGGAGATAGCCACCGCTTGAGGAGCAGAAGGCGGCAAGACGCCCTTTCCTGTCCGAAACTATGCTGTCACTATAGCCAAAGAGCGTTCCGCTGGTTCCCATACTCATCGTAAGGGAGCCCGGCTTCACACACCCGGTTCCAAGAGCTGCAGCCATATTGTCCCCACACCCTGAGGCGACGGGGATACCCACGGGAATGCCCAGCTCCTTCGCCGCCTGGGAGGTCACCCTACCACAAGCCTCACCGGCCTGGACCAACGGTGGAAGCATAGAGAGAAGCGAACGTTTGTCATCAATGGCAGAGAGCACTTCCTCACTCCAGACTTTGTTCTTCACATCAAAGAAAGCAGTTCCCGAGGCGTCTCCAGCCTCAGCAGAATAGACCCCTGTCAAATAGAAGTTGATATAGTCATGGGGGAGCAAAATATGCGCTAACTTATCATAGGCTTCCCTGTTATGGCGCTTCAGATGGAGCACCTTAGGTGCTGTGTATCCCACAAGGATCTGGTTGTCTATCAGGGAGAATACACGATCTTCGCCTCCCAAGCGTTCGGTGAGGGTATCGCACTCCTTACTGGTTGCAGTATCACACCACAGCTTTACCGGTGCGAGAACTTCACCCTTACTTCCCACCGGCACAAAGCCATGCTGCTGTGCAGAAACCCCTACAGCAATAATTTGTTTGCGTACTACAGGATCAATCTGAGCAAAGCACGAGCGTATGGCATCAAGAAACCATATGGCTTCTTGCTCACGCGTCCCGTCATCCCTGCTGATCATGGCATGGGGGGCACTCACACTTGCAACCACTTTTTTCTGTTCGACATCATAGCAAAGCACTTTGGTGCTCTGGGTCCCAGTGTCAATTCCGGCAACAATTTGCATTCGAAGTCCTCCTTACTATACATAGCATCCCCCACAATAAGTGATATAACCATAGACAAGATTGGAATAACATATGTATTATTGACTTATGGAAATTATAGATGCGATCTTTGTCTATCAGATGCATGAAAAACAGGAACTGTTGTGGCACCAGAGAATGCACAGTCATGAAGAGGGTTCATTCGAAATCCACTATTTTGTCAGTGGAAGCGGGACCTTCACCAATGGAAATATCTGGTACACCATTACCCCGGGTTCCCTATTTGTCACCTCTGATGAGACGGAACACAGTATAACCAGTGACGAAGGGGCCAACCTGACCTACTATGCCACCCTAATCTCATGTCCTGAGCAGAAGGCCCTGTTCACTAAGCTGGAAAGCAAGCATCCCTTGCATATAGGGACCAACTGGCGATTCTTCTTTGAAGAGGTGAGGGACAAGGCCCTCAGCACCAAGGAGGAGCTTCGTCTCAGCTCCTGCCACCAGCTTCTGGGGTTTCTTTACAACCTCTTGGCAGGAAGCGTATCAGAGAGGACTACAGGCTCGCATGTGCGTCTGGAAAAGGCCATCAGATATATGCAACGCCATGTGTTCGACAACCTCTGTCTCTCTCAGATAGCAAGCCATGTAGGGCTCGATCCCTCTTATTTTGTCCGTCTCTTCAAGAAACGGATGAACACCACCCCGATGAAGTACTACTCAAGCCTGCAGCTTGAAGCTGCAAGGGCCTTGCTGACCAGCGGCGACCTCTCCATCAAGGAGATAGCGGGCAAACTGCAGTTCTGCTCTGAGTTTCACTTCTCCAAACAGTTCAAAGCCTCTACAGGCTCATCTCCCTCACTCTACCGCAAGACCCACCTGCAGCTTCTGGGTAATTGAACTTTCAGTTGAACACTTCAGAAGCTAGGGGGATCGACCCCATCGCCCCGAGACGCGAGACAGCAAGACCAGATGCTTTGCATGCATACCGCAAGGCACTCTGATTATCATGGCCGATAGAGCGCGAGGTTAAAAAATACCCAATGAAGGTATCACCAGCTGCGGTAGTGTCAACTACAGGAAGATCATAGATGGGCTCGTGCAACCGAACCTCTTTATATCCGTAATATGCCCCGCCCTTCCCTACAGTCAAGACGATCTCACTAGCTGGATACCCTTTCACCAAAGCATCCAACACCTCAGTGAAAGACGCGCCTTCGGCAGTATTTGCCAAAGCTGCTCCCTCGATCTCATTGACAACAAGGATGTCGATAAGATGTAGGGGGAAACTCAGTATTTTTTCGTCAAAAGGGGCGGTATTGAGACATATTTGCATGCCACGTTTCTTTGCCTCTTCGATGAGATAGGATGTATGTACGATCTCATTCTGCAGGACAAGCATATCCCCCGCATCGAAAAGGGCGAGGCTTTCGTCGATCTCTTCACGCCTGATCTGCAAATTTCCCCCACCATAGAGAACGATGGCATTCTGCTTGTGCTTGTCCAGTTGGATCAGAGCCTGTCCTGTAGCCCCTTCATAGAGGCGAATGAGGGAGGTATCCACGCCATAGTCCGTCAAAAGATCTACCAAAAACTGCCCATCAGAGCCAATCTTTCCTGCATGCGTGACATCGGCCCCGGCCTTTGCCAAGGCGGCACTCTGATTTGCTCCCTTACCACCGGCACTCCTGAAAAAAGAGGGACTGGAAAGGGTTTCCCCGGGTTGGACCATGTGGTCTACAGTGAAAACCAAATCAATATTGACCGATCCATAATTAAGAAATTTCATATGCGTTGACTCCTAGAGCAAAGGGGCTGTCAGTCTGAGCAGAGTTCCCATAAGCTTCATATACCATGGCCGAGTAGCAAGGACGTCGGCGGTTATGCTCCGGCTTACATCCATTATCCTAATAATATCTGCAGAGACAGACTGGACTACGGAAGAACCGTAGAACAGTACAGCATTTTCAAAGTGAAGATAGAAGGAACGGTAATCCATATTGATGGTACCTATGATGGCAACTTTATCATCGGCAACACACATCTTTGCATGGATAAAACCCGGAGTGTACTCAAATATCTTGACCCCACCTTCGATGAGCGAATAGTAATTGTCGCGGGTGACGGCAAAGACATACCACTTGTCAGGCATACTCGGGGTGATGATACGCACATCAACACCACTTTGGGCAGCAAGCTTGAGTACGGTGATCATCTCATTATCCAGGACAAGATAGGGTGTGGTTATCCAAACATACTTCTTAGCCATGCTGATAATCTGCATGTAGGCATTCTCACCCACATTGTGGTTATCAAGGGGGCTGTCCCCAAAGGGTTGGACGAACCCATCGGTCTTATACTGGATGGTCGGTCTGAAAGGGGCAAAATCTACAGGCTTCCTTGTGGAAAAGCTCCAGAGCTGGAGGAACATCAGGGTGAGGTTCCATACCGCGTCCCCTTTCATCTTTACCCCGGTATCCTTCCAATGTCCGAAACGTATCTGCCGATTGGCATACTCGTCGGCAAAGTTCAATCCACCGGTATACCCTATGTTCCCATCAATGACCACAACCTTACGGTGGTCACGGCTGTTGAGACGGTTGTTGACGTGAGCTCTGAGAGGATTGAAGGCGACAACCTCCAAGCCGAGGCTTCTGAGATGACGTTCATGATAGGCTGGGATAGTTGATATGGAACCCACGTCATCAAACATCAGACGCACAAGGACCCCTTGCTGTATCTTGGCTACCAATTCGGAGACCAAGGCAGAGAAGACCTCCCCTTCTGCTATGATGAAGAACTCAAGAAAGATGAAGGACTTGGCCCCCCTGATCTCCTTTAGTACATCAAGCAGCCAATCCTCCCCTTCTGCAAAATACTCCACTTCTGTATTGCTCCAAACAGGGAAACCGCTGATGTTGGTGATATACCGTTCCTGTCTGAAAAGTGTAGCATCATAGGATTCTAGTGCCTGGGTGGGCAACTCTGCAGAGAGGGAAAGGTTCTCCATCCCTTTTTCATGAAACTCATTGAACGCTATAAGTTGTCTCTTAAGCCTCGGTCCCAATTTTCTGGTACCCAGGAAGATGTAAAGAAGTCCTCCATAAAGAGGAAGGAGCATGAATATGAGCATCCAGCCTATCTTATAAGCAGGGTTCAAATGATCGCGTGCACTTACAAAAAAAGCCATTGCTATGGAAATGGTGGAAAAAACTTGGATCCAAAGAGCATCGTTCTTGGCAAACCCAAAGATATTGATGAGTACGCCAATTTGCAACAGAATTAGAACTAGGGAAAGAAAAAGCCTTCCAGTCAAAAACTTCAGCAACTTTCTCATGCGAACGCCCCCTCCCACAATTGAACTGAGTATAGCATATTAGAATCGGAGAATCAAAGAATCTCAGAGAGATGGCATGGAGAACTCACACCCACAGTAGTGCTGACGGTAGAGGCCAAGCTCACGGCTAAGGACAAGGCTTCGGTCAAAACCACCTTTCTTTTTGAAATCAAGCTCTTCAAAAAGGGGAAACTGCTCTCCTACACGAAAGATCGTCTTGCTGCTCTTGAATCGGCTGACAGTAAGGGTTGTACAGAAGTGTCCAAAGCCCAGCTCCTCAGCTTTGAGTGAAGCTTCGGTAAGATTGTAGGCAAAGCATGCTTCGCATCTCTTTCCCCCTTCCTTCTCCCCTTCCAAGCCCACCACAGCCTCTAACCAACTTTTGTGATTCCACACTTCCCGTATGACTGGTAAATTATAGGCAAGAGCCACAGTAAGCAGGGCTTCGTAACGAAGGTCCGCTTCCTCTTTAGGGAAGATATTGCTGTTTGAGAAGAATAAAGTGGGTTTCCACCCATCTGCGAGCATTCGTTCTATACTTGCAGTACTGCACGGTCCGCAGCAAGCGTGCACCAAAATAGCATGTTCATCCATGTCGGCAGTGTCCTATTTGCAAACCGCTCTTGCAACCTCCAACCATTCACGATACATTATTTGTTGTGTGCAAAGGAGACCTTATGAAAAACAAGAAAAACCTGGGACTTTGGTTGTCCCTTCTCATTATTCTGGGCATTGCTGTCCTTCCTACCACCCCCCTCAATAAAGTCATTATCGGCCTGCTTGTTGTTGGTGGTTTCCTGTTATGGAAACGGAGCATCTTCTTCTATATCCAAGGCAACAGGCATCTTGTCAAGAAAGACCAGCAAGAGTGGCCTAAGGCCTGGCCTCTGTATCAAAAAGCACTGCGTAGCGGTCTGGTCCCAGCCTACAGAATTACCATTGCCAGCATGTATATCCAGCGTGGGGACGCTAATGAAGGCAAAGCCATTATCGAGGAATACCTTGCACAAGAGAAGAAAAAGGAAGATATGGTCCTGACCAATATCTCCAAGACCATGCTTTCGATGGTCTACTGGATGGAGCATGATATTGAGAAGGCCACTAGTATGGTCAAGGAAGTCTATGACAGTGGATATAGGGATAAGAATCTGTTCACCAACTACGGCACCTATGCCCTGGAACAGGGAGATCTGGAGACAGCACGCATACTGGTCAAGGAAGGGGCACATTATGAGAAAGAGGGCCCTGGCATCCATGACAACCATGGTTGGCTCTACCTACTTGAAGGCAAGTGGGATGAAGCGGACGAGCTGTATACTACGTTAGTGTCTAGAGGGCCGTCCTTTCCTGAACCCTACCTCCATGCTGCCCAAGTACAGATACACTACGGTAAGGTAGGAAATGCGATTTCCCTGTTGGAAAAGGCTCTTCTAGCGCGGTATACCAATACCACCAGCGTGCAGAAAGAGACCATACAAGCCCTAAAAGAAAGATTGGAAGACCCAAAGACAAGACGGGCAGGTGCTTTGGAAATAGATCAGAACACAGATGTTGTCGCTTCAGGAAAACTCCCCCCTCCTCTTAAGGAAACTTTTAAGGAAGAGCATGAGCTTGTACTCACAGGCTTTGCAAAGGAAAAAGAAAAGCCTAAAAACAAGCAGATAGCAAAAAAACTGGATTTGGAAAAAGAATACACCCCCAATACCGACCTCACTGAGGCCGATTTGGAGTATGCAAGACAACATGAGGGAGACTGAACCTAGATCAGCACATTAAACCAGAGGCCCCAGACAAAACTATCCATGCTCTGATCCCATCCTCCGTAGAAGGTGACCGGCAATGTTCTAATACCCAACAACGATAGTTCTGTGTGTAGCTCCACCCCTAAGGAGAGAGAGGGCTTCCAGGAAGCCTCATTCCACAACAGGTCTATGTAGGCCCCTACACTGCTCTTCTCGAAGATAAACAGCTCGGCGATAGTGGGCTTGAAAGAAAGTGGGGTGTACCCCAGGGTCAACGATGTGACCACGACGTGGTTAGCCGGGTTAGGGCTAAGATTTTCCATGTCATGTCCCTGGCCGATCAGAGTAGGATTATTGGTTCTGAATCCATCAGAGAGGAAGAGAGGTACATCGCCGTTTCCATCGAGAGCGAATCTCGCAGTTCCGGTGATATCACCAAACAACCCTGAGGGTTTGTGCAGTACCGTAGAATTTACAGTTCCAGACAAGAAGGAACGGCTCTTCTCATAATTACCAAGCAACTGGTAGGAGAAGGAGAATAATCCCTGTTCGAGGCCAAAGCCCCAGCTCTGCGGCAGCATCAGAAGCGCCTCTGCTGTCGAGGTGAGAAGATAGGTGTTCTTAGGCCAGGAAAAAGCAAGATTTCCGAGACCTGGATTTGAGATATGCTCCGCGCTCTCTATAAATCTGATCCGGAGCGCGTTGTCCAGTAAGAAGAATCTACCATCAAGCAGTAATCCCGTAGAAAACAGAGGTTTCTCTTTTGTAATATCCCAAGCGATGGCACTATCGAAAGTGAGCTTGAAATGCTTCAGGAAATAGTAGTCTAAATTGCCTCGAAGAGCAGGAGCTGCACTCATGTTCTCATTGGAATATGTCTGAAAAGCCATACCGGCATTGATCGAGAGATCAATATCCCCAGCGCGAAGGATATATTTCATCCCTATAAAGTTGGCGTCCTTGAGCAAGGAGTCATCGGTTTCACCACGTTCAGAATCAAAGCCCAAGCCCAACAGGTGGGTATTCGCCTGCAGTTTGCTGTGGGAAAAAGTATTGTGTCGGTCAAGGCTTTTTCTAATCGTCTCAGTCAGGCTCGATCGACGTTCAACCAAAGCATCATCCATGGGTACCCTCGGCAGGTCTTTAAGGTCGTCTTTATGTTGTTGTGCGGAGAAGTACCCCTTCCTAGCTAAATCATGAATAGCCGAAAATTCCATAAATGAGACATCTTCCACGTCACATCTGATCCAAATGACATCCGAAAGGTGTTCCTTGATCTCCTGTACCCCTTTCCTACGTTTTCCTATATCTATAGAAACATTGAGGATTGTAAGAGGGTTACGCAGGTTTAAATTATCCACATCATAGAATGTAGTTGATACAATTACAGAATCGGAATAATCGTAGGCCAGACTTACCGGTGCAAGGTTTGTTATGCCTCCATCGAGAAGAAAATGCCCCTTGTACTTCACGGGTGGAAAGTACACTGGCAGGGCGTAGGAGGCTTGCAGGACTGTATAGAAATCTCCTTCAGCCATATGGACCTGGCGACGGGTCACCAGATCTTCTGCAATAACGACTATCGGTATGGGAAGTTCCTCTATCGTAAGGTCCGGGCCAAGGATGGAGGCCAGGACTGCATTGAAGCGGGAAGATTCCAACACGCCTCCCCCAATGGGAAAGGTCAGGTCAAAGAGGGATTGCAAAGAGACGCTGGAAATACTTTCAAGAATCTGGTCCACCGACATGCCGGCGGCATACATCATTCCTATAACGCTTCCCATGGAGTTGCTGATGATGAAGTCAGGGACTATACCCTCTTCTTCCAGCAGCCTGAGCACTCCGATATGGGCAAATGCACGGGCAGAGCCTCCCGATAGGACGAGCCCCACGGGGGAACGCAGTCCCCCAGTCTTCTCTGCTATACGAGCCCTGAAAGCTTCATCCCCATACATAATGGGGATATCCGCAGTTAGGATATCAGCGCTTGCATTGGTTACTTGCTCAGCAGCAAGGATTGGGGCGAGGGAGAAGACGAGCAACAAGAGTATCGAAATTGTTTTGGTAAGAGTTTTCACTATACCCTCCAACTGTTTATACTGTAGAACAAAAAAGGTGAAAAAACAATCTTAACAACAATGAAGCATTTTTCATTAAACTATGTTGCTATTTCTCAAGAGAGTTGGTAACATGAAACCCGCTAATGCCGGCGTGGTGAAATTGGTAGACACGTTAGACTCAAAATCTAATGTCCGCAAGGAGGTGCCGGTCGGAGTCCGGCCGCCGGTAGAAAAGACCTTGTAACAGAACTAGTTACAAGGTCTTTCTTTTTCATCACAGCAAAAATGAACTTAATCTTCATACCAACACGTCATTTCAATGATAATTCCAATCCCTTATCTTTAGGCAAGGAGAAAGGAGATGGCTACCTGACTTACTTTAAACAGACGCAAGCATTCTTATTTTATC
>CAXYZP010000013.1:0-15352 GCA_964293175.1 uncultured Sphaerochaeta sp. | reverse complement strand
ACTATGGCTATCATCCAGGAGCCCAAGCTGACCTTCAGAGATTTGAATGGAAGAAAAAGCTAGGCTTTCCTACCCAATGGGTGCTGCTCATTGAGCAGCGCCAATTGGTAGTAGTCTTCCCATTGTCCGTTGAGCAGCAGATATTTTCGGCTTATACCTTCCTGGACAAACCCCAGTGACGTAGCAAAAGCCAGGCTTGCGTGATTTCTTGTCATAATGGTCGCTTCCAACCTATGTATCTTCAAGTTCTTGAAAGCATATGCTATCACAGCTTCAACAGCCTCGGTTCCAAACCCCAGTCGCTGCCACTTTACAGCAGTGCTATAGCCCATCTTTGCGCTATAGGATGCCCCATAGGTTATCTCGCTGAGATATACTTGGGCCACGATGGCCGAACCCTCTTTTCGGGAAAACACCAGGGGAATCTTGCGCTTCTGTTCGTACAGAAAAGCCTGCTTCTCACAGTGATGCTGGAAGTTGGCCAAGGTATAGTAGCTGTCATTGCGCTGGGGTGAGAATCGGGAAAAATCCTCTCGGTTCTCCCTCTCGTAGGCGAGCAACTGCCTTGCAGCGCCTTCGTCAACTACAAAGGCACTGAGGCGCTCAGTATCAAACAATTTAAGCATGGCAGATAACGACAGGCTTGCTGGCCTTATCGTCAAATTGGGCAAAATGTGCCTGCACCAGCAACCCTTCCCTCGCAAAAAGGGGAGCTTCAAGGACCTGCACCTCTAGATAATTGCCAGTGAGTCCATACCAAGAGCCGCCCTTGCGGTTCTGCAATACCACTTCTGTATCTTTGCCGCTCTGGCGCATCAGATACTCCTTGTAGAGCTCATCTGAAAGGTCACGAAGCCTCTTAGCCCTCTCATCCCGCACGCTCTCGGGCACCCTGTCCTTTGCCTTGAACAACGGGGTGTCAGGGCGGGGAGAGAAGGGAAATACATGCATCTGGGCAAATCGTTGCTCTCTGAAATAGCGGTAGGTCTCTTCGAATTCCTCATCGCCCTCACCTGGAAGACCGGTAATGACATCTCCTGCAATGAAGGGATCGTCCTTCGCCTCGCGTAGGCTATCGAGAATTGCTGAAAGCTCCTCAATATCATACTTGCGGTTGACTCGTTTCAATACCTTATTACTGGCACTCTGTACGGGAATATGAAAATGAGGCTGCATCCTAGGATCCTTGAGAGTTGCAAGCAGTCTCGCATCAATGTGATCTGGTTCCAATGAACTGAGGCGCAGGCGTATGCCCCCGCCTAGGGAAGCGAGTAGCTCTTCCAGCAACCCGCCCAATCCATTTCGGGTATGGTCATACATGGTGAGGTTCACCCCGGTCAGCATGATCTCACTGAAACCGGCCTCCTCCAAAGCGAGGGCGCGTTCCACGACCGTCGCACTATCGAGGGAGACCGCCTTGCCACGGGCAATATGTACACGACAGTAGGCACACTCATTGTCACAGCCATCCTGCACCTTCAAGTACGCACGACTATGGTAGGAAAAAGAAGCGGCATCATAATCAAATACAGAAGCTTTTCCGTCATTGAAGGAGAGACAACCCGTTTTCAGGTCAAAACCGGCTTCGAGAGAGACCTTCAGATGTTTAGCAAGCTTCAACAGGTGCGCCTTCTTCTCAAGAGGCACCACAATAACCTCGGACGAAAGAGCCTTGAGCTCATCTTCATTTACCTGGGCATAACACCCTGTAGCCAAGGTAGGAGCCACTGCTGCAAACTTACGAATCATTCTACGAGCCTTCTGCTCGGCCTTGGAAGTGACCGTACAGGTATTAACAATATAGAGATCGGCTGCTTCTCGTTCGCCTACGACAGTGAACCCCTCCTGGGAGAAGGAGTCTGCAATAGCCTCACTTTCGCACTGGTTGAGCCTACAGCCCAAGGTATATACACAAACGTTCAAATAGTACCCTCCTGGTCTTTCAGGGTCTGCATTATTGTATCGACAGCACCCTTGAGCCCCATGCGCATCTGTTTGGCATAGGGGTTGTATCGTTGCAAATCATAGAAGAGCTGCAACGGGTCGTTGCAGGTCTGCTCCACTATGGAGGTGAGGCTACGGTAGCCGGTGGTGGCTAGTTGGGTCTCCCCTAGAGAGAGCTCACTCAGAGTCCTTCCTACAAAGTGGGTTATTCCCTGTGACCAAGCCGCCTCACGGTCATGCTGGTCGCAACTCATCTGGTTCACTTCAAGCTTCCATCGGCGAAACTCATCAACCCAATGTTGCACAAGGGATGCGGGAGCATGCACAGGACAGATAACCATGGGCAAGCCCTCTATTCCGTCCTTGCCTGAATCAGGGCCAAACATCGGGTGTGTGGCAATACAAGGGACATCCTCAGAGAGATACTTGCGCATCATCTTGGCAGGATAAATTTTTACCGAACAGGTATCCATCACCAAGGTAGTTGCCTTGATCCTAGGGGAAGTCCTCTTGAGGACCTCTTCGAAGGAACTGATGGCAACGCAGAAGAAAAGTACATCACAGGCGAGAACCTCATCCTCAGAGGCAAGAGTCACCCCTACTGGGGCGATTTTTGCACTGCGCCCATACCCAAAGACAGTAAACCCATGCTTAGCGAGTTCACTTGCCCAAAAAGAACCAAAACGGCCTAGACCGTATACACCAATTTTCACAAGAGTATTCATTGCCGGCATTGTACTGAATATGAGCATTGCTAGCAAGAACGTTGGGTACTACGGGTAAAAAGAACGAGTAAAACCAAGGCGACAGCCATACTGGCCACCAGCACCACAAGACCGCCTCTCAGGGTATAACGCATACTGACCAGCCCTATGAGGGCAGGAAGGGTAAGACGCCCGAAGACCATGCTCACCGAGTGCATGTTGGCTATCTGCAGCATGTCATCCGGCCAGGTGTGCACCTCAAGCAGTTGAGCAGCTGGATTGAGAGCCCCAAAGGAAAACCCCAAAAGAACCATTGCAATAAACGCTATTGCCAGACTCGGAGCAAGTACTAATAAGGCCGCAGAGAAAATCGCCAGGATGGTAAGGCCCAACAATAGGGGCATAGGATTCTTTGCCCCGCTGGTCAGGGGTATGACCAAGAACCTGCTTGCGGTACTGCCGGCAAAAAGCAGAGAGAGGGAAAAACCCACTTGGGCTGCTGTTGCACCCCTGTACTGCTGAAGATAGAGTAGAGGATAGACAGTACAACAATATTCAACAGCGTTGAACAGGATGAGATAGAGGAAAAAATATCTAAAGCCATTCTGCTTCAAGAGGGAAAAACTCTGGAGAAACGAACCTCCGCTGCCTTTTGTGCTGAACAGCTGAGGCATTCCCTTAGCCTTGGGTATGTATGCGATGAAAAGGATGCACATCACCAGATAGACTGCAGCCATCTGGTAGAAACCAAGGTACCAACGCTCGCCCTTGATCAGAGAGATATAGAAACCAGATCCTATGCTTGCAAGACTCCAGATAAGATGCATCAGAGGGATATTGGTCTTTTTTCGTTCGGGGTCCGCGAGGACCAGGACACTAAAGCTGTTTGTCCCGTAGAAATATCCAAGCCATGCCTGCACCAAAAAGAATAGGGTAAAAGAGAGAGCACTACGAGAAAACCCCATCCCCCATAATCCGACCACAGAGCCAAGAATCCCCACGATCATCAGCAGATAGGGACCCAAGCGCCTGACTAAAAGTGGAAGCAGCAAAAAGGAGAGCAAGGTTCCCACCTGGCTAAGGCTCATCAGGGCACTGAGTTGTCCCAGACTCAACGAGCAGGCACTCTGTATCTCAGAGCTCAGGCCGCCAAAAAGATTAGAACCAACAGCGGTTACCGCTATCATTACGAATAAGAGAGTTCGAGTGTGCATGGTGTCTAGATACTACCATATGTAAGAAGGCAAACACAGTCTATGCTTGCACTTTCACAACAAGGGTAATCGTGGTATCCTTGGAGAGATATCACTACATTTATAGTCAAGGAGCAGAACCATGACGTTTGCTGAAAAAATGAAGGCCCAAGCTATTGAGGCCAACAAGAATCTTGTACTTGCAGAGGGAACAGAAGAGCGAACTATTCAAGCCGCACGCAAGATTATTGATCAAAAGATTGCCGCCTCAGTCACTCTAATAGGACAAGAGGCTGCCATCAGAAAGGCTGCAGAGGCGGTCAAGACTTCACTGGATGGCATCATCCTTGAAGACCCCCTTACCAATGCCGACAGAAAGAGCTTTGCTAGAGCCTATTTTGAACTAAGAAAACATAAGGGCATGACCGAAGAAGAGGCCTTTGAAGGCATTGCAGATCCTTTGCGCTGGGCAGCGATGATGGTTCGCCTTGGCAAGGCCGATGCGATGGTTGCAGGAGCCGAAAACACCACCGGCAGTGTGCTGGTCGCTGCTTTCAACATCATCAAATGCAAACCTGGCATCAAGTTTGCTTCCTCTTGCTTTGTCATGGCTACAGATAAGACAGATCTGGGAGCGGATGGCTCCTTCATCTTCGCAGACTGTGCCACCATTCCCAATCCCACAGCAGAACAACTGGCTGAGATTGCAGAAGCCTCGGCCCTCTCTTGCAAGACATTCTTGCAAGCAGAACCCAAGGTAGCCATGCTCTCCTACTCTACCAAAGGCTCGGCCAAAGGCGACCTGGTGGACAAGGTTGTCAAGGCAACAGAGCTTATCAAGGCAAAGCTTCCCGATCTTGCGGTCGATGGCGAGTTGCAGCTTGATGCTGCGATAATCGGTAGTGTTGCCAAAAGCAAAGCACCCGATTCACAGGTTGCCGGTAAGGCCAACACCCTGATTTTCCCTGACCTTCAGGCCGGTAACATCGGATATAAGCTGGTACAGAGACTTGCCGGAGCTGAGGCCTATGGCCCGATCCTCCAAGGTTTCGCCAAACCGATCAGCGACCTCTCCAGAGGCTGTTCGATCGAGGATATCGTCATCACCAGCTCGATCACCTTAGCCCAGGCAGCATCCGTCTAAAACGAATACTTTCCTGAGTATGGATGGGGCCCGAAAGGGCCCTTTTATATATGATTGTCTCTTACTCTTCTTTTTGTTACTATGCCTTCATCCTCAAGGAGCTTGTCAGCCATGGGCCTTTCCAAAAAAAACCTTGATCTGTTCGATCCCACCCTCTCACCAGGGTTCATCATCTGGGCCTTGGCATGGCCCACCATAGTGGAGCAAATTCTCCAAGTCACCGTAACCTTTGCAGACTCTGCGATGGTGGGCTCCCTAGGCGAGCAGGCTACAGCTGCAATCTCAGTGACCAGCTCGACCATCTGGCTGGTGAACGGATGGATGAATGCCCTTGCTCTGGGATTCGGTGTCCTGATGGCGAGGCATCTTGGTGCGGGGAAAAACGACCGTGCCAAGCAGGTGGTCCGTCAGGCCCTGCTTACCGCACTGGGTTTCGGCCTGTTTCTCTTCTTGCTTTTCATACAGGTAGCACGATTTCTGCCCTCTTGGATCGGAGCAGAAGAAGCTGTGCGCCCCCTATCCCAGCAGTACCTCTCCATCATAGCGATCGGATACATACCCAATCTCCTGATGATTACGATCAGCACGCTTTTGCGCCTTAGCGGGGACACTAGGCGCCCTCTCTACCTCAATGCCTTCAACAATGCAGCAAATATCCTCTGCAACCTTTTCTTTATCTTCCCCTCAATAAAACTGGGCTCGCTTGTCCTTCCGGGGCTCGGCCTTGGTGTCAGAGGGGCGGCTCTGCCAACAACCCTTGCCTGCACCCTTACAGCAAGTCTCTTGATATTCGTCCTTTTTAAGGGTGATCACACGATCAAGATTCGATTCAGAGAACGCTGGGCCTTTGATACGGGGATACAGAAACAGGCACTGAGACTTGGCATCCCCATAGCACTCGAGCGTTCCACCCTCTCCTTTGGACAGATTGCATTGACCAAGATGGTAGGAACCTTGGGAACCACAGCCCTTGCAGCACATTTCTTGGCCATCAGCGCAGAGTCGATAACCTACTTGCCAGCCTCAGGCTTCTCTACCGCAGCCACCACGTTGGTAGCACAATCTCTGGGAAGGGAGGACAAAGCACTTGCAAAGCGGTATGCAAACCTCTGTGTGATCAGCGGTACGCTGATGATGAGTTTTATGGGTCTGGTATTATATCTGTTCGCCCCGATTCTGATGACCCTTTTCACCCGGGTAGGGCCTGTCATCGTATTGGGAGCTAAAGTATTGAGGATAGAGGCCTTCGCACAACCTGCATTCGGTCTTTCCATCCTTGTCTTTGGCGTGATGAGAGGGGGTGGCGATACAAAAGCCCCGTTCCTCATATCCCTTGCAGGGATGTGGCTATTGCGTCTGCCTCTGGCATTTATCCTGCTCAAACTCACCGGCTTGGGCCTAGCGGGTATCTGGATCGCCATGATGGCCGACCTGATGCTCAGAGGTCTTATCTGTCTATACAGTTTCAAGAAAGGGACTTGGCTCAGCAGCTGGAAACAGCTTCACTGATGGCGATGAACTGAGCCCAATCAAGCTGTTCTGCACGCTTGATGGCATCGACCCCACTCTTTTCCAAGATGAGGGCAACCCCATCCTTACCAAAGCGAGCGCCGATCTTGCCTCCTAGGAGGTTGTTCTTTATCGTTTTCCTCTTTTGAGAAAACAAATCCCGTACCACCACAAGAAACACTTCTCTGAGAGCGGGATCTACCAAAGGCGTTTCACGTTTGGTCATGGTGATGACACTGCTGCCTACATTGGGCTCTGGGTAGAAGCAACTGCCACTGATGGTAAAGGCTCTCTTGACCTCGTAGTCCATCTGAGCAAGCAAGCTGAAGGAAGACCAGTTCTTCTCCCCAGGTTTGGCACTGAGGCGCAGGGCGACCTCAGTCTGTAGGGTATAGACCATCCGTGGGGGGAGACATCCCGACTCCAATAACTTTGCAATGACAACCGAACCTACATTATAGGGAAGGTTTCCACAAATCCTATCGGGGGTCCCTTCGTCCTTCCAAAGCTTCGCCCAGGTCTTCAGGACATCACCTTCGATAAGACGAAAGTTTTCATCCTCGCCAAAAGCCTGCTCTGTAAGGATCCGACAAAACCCATGGTCTATCTCAAAGGCAGTGACAAAGCACCCAACCTCCAGAATATGAGCGGTCAAGGACCCGATCCCCGGCCCTACCTCCCAGACTTTCATTGTATTGTCGAGTGAGAGCTCTCTGACAATATTCTCACGAATATGACGACTGAGGAGAAAATTCTGTCCAAATTTTTTACTCAAGGCGAGCCCTTCCTTATCAAGCAAGCTCTTTATGGCCTTCGGTGAATCGTACGCGAATTTCCAACTCATAGGAGTCTCTCCTTCTTTTTTGCAAAGCCCGTTCAGCATAGCCAATAGAGGCAAGGAGCGTCAACACAACAAACAGATAGAGAACAAATCCCCCGGCATCAATACCACCTCCGAACAGATCGCTCCCAAAAGAAAACAGAGAGGTGAGCAGGCCATGCAGAAGCTTCACGGAAAAAGCAAACCCGGGACCACATACAAACACAAACAAAGAACAACCCATAAGGGCAAACATCAAGCTCGAAGCGATAGGGGAGATAAAAAGACCACCTATCTGCCAGGATCCCCAAACAAACAAGGTGGGAACTGCAGTAAAGAGGATGGCATAGAGAGAAGCAAAAAAAGGTTCTGTCCATTTCGGCCTGTAGAATGAAAACAACGTATTGCACAATAGTCCCCCATAGGCGGCATAACTGAATAGGCTTCCCATGCTGGACAAGGCTGAAGGGAACAGCACTATCTGCAAGCATGCAGTAGCGAGATAGGAGTAATAGGGAGCCATCCTCCCTTTGAGAAATAACGAGATGAAGGCCATCCCCATCGCTCGCACCAAGGAGGGTTTGCTTCCCACCAAGAGAACATAGAACAGGGCGAATAGCACAGAGAAAACCCTACCCCGTCTTTTTCCTAAAAGAGGAATAAGGATTGAAGAGAGTAACATGATAAAAAACTGCAAATGCATCCCTGAAAGAGCAAGCAGGTGTGCACAACCACAACTGAGGCTACTCTCCTTGAGAGGAAAGCCTGCATCAGAAGTTCGTCCCAAGAGGAGCATCAGGGCAAGAGCTCGGCTTGCTTCGTCGTCTATCAAACAGGTGAAACGCCTCTCTACCAAGGAGAGCAACTTTCGCCTAAATATTCTAATTCTGGAGATTTCAAGCAACTGCAGTGAGTCTGCGAAGAATAGCGAACCATCACAGGCAAGCTCTCCTTGTAGGGTTACCCTGCTCCCACTCACTAAAAAAACATCTATCTTTGCCAAAGCTGACAACACCCCTTTTGCACTCCCTATCGCACCATCTCTTGTTTCGCAAGAGTCAATGCGCAGGCGTAACAGTTGCTTACCACTGGCCGAAAGCAAGGAGTCCTCGACAAGGGAGCCCTCCACCTGTGTTATGCGCGCAGGAATGAATGCCATCTCCACCTGATTACCCGCCATTGCCCAACCAAAAAGAGCATAGCAAAAAAAACTTACTGCTGTGATGGTGACAATTGTTATTTTCACGTTGGTATTGTGTAAGAAAAGCCCCAAGCTGTAGAGGGTAGCACTCAAGACGAGCAGTACCATAGCTACAACAAGGGGATAGGCAAGCAGAGAGCTCTCTCTTGCAGCAAGAAAAAATAGAAGAGGCACATCCAAAACGATGCTCAGACGGACCCAAAAACAACCACGCATACCGTCTAAGACAGGACAGAGCTCTGTTTGCTTCAGCCTCCCTGTTCAGCAAGAATAACAGTGAGTGCAAGCAGGGGAAGATCTGTTTTCTGCTGCATGCTGAGATGGAACAACCTCTGAGAAAGTCGCAGATTAGGCTTTTGAGACTCCCTGACAGAGCGTACCCTACGATACATGCGATATAGACTCTTCTGCCTCACCTTAAGGTGCAACAGCAAAAGCTCGAGAAACTCTTCAGCCCAAGGGCCTGTTTGTTCTTCTGTAAGCAGTTCAAAGCTTTTCTTTTCAACCAGACAGAGGTTGTCACTTACATCCTGCATATCCAGACTCGCTATATCCTGAAGAAAGGCTTCCATGGCAAAAAGGCCTTCCTGTTCCTGATAGTCAGGACTCCCAGCTTGGCCCTTCAGTTCATATCTTCTTTGTACAGCAAGTGAAGAGCGGGTATCGCGCTTAGCAAGGGTCACCCAACAAAAAACTGTCAGGGCCGTAGAGACAAGCATCTCATCTATCATGGGAATAGGGTCGCGAATAGCAAGAGACATGAAGAAATAGGTAACCAGAAAGACTACTGCGCAAACAAGGAGCCTAGGCACGTATTGTTTGTCCTGGATCCAACGGTCAACAGAAAAATCTATCGCAGTGTAGAGCGCATAGGATGCTTCATCCTTCTGGGCCTTGGTAAGCATGCCACTGCTCTTGAGGACTACAGGAGTATCCGAGTCCAAATGAGAAACCTTATCCGTTTTCAAGTAAGGGCTGAGGTAGAGGTTCGTTCCGATCTTTCTGAGCAGTGCATAACAAGTTATCATCTATAAGGCCGCCTTAAACATTTCTACGAGGGCTGGAAGGTTTGCTTCCAAGGCCTCCCTGCCCCCCTGTTCAGCTTTCACAAAGAGGTAGTACTTAATCTTTGGTTCTGTCCCGCTAGGACGGACCACCAACTTTTCTCCTGAAGCAAAGTGCATGATAAGGACATCTGAGGAAGGGAAACCCGTATCCTTGCCAGAAAGCAAATCCTTGGTAGAAACAATAGTCTTACTGCCCAGAGCATCCCCTTCCTTGAGATTTCTCAAAGAGGTCATGATTTGGGTCATCTTCCTCTTCCCTGCAGAACCCTCATAGTCACGGGCGAAGACAACCTCAGTACTGAATCCGTACTCTTCATATATGGCATCGAGACGCTGTTGCAGGGTAAGGCCTAAGGTGGCGTAATAGCTCATCATCTCAACGGCAACAATGGCCGAGCTAACAGCATCCTTGTCCCTGACAGAAGGAACGGTGAGATATCCATAACTCTCTTCACAGCCAAAAAGGAAGTATTCTTCCTCACTTGTCTCCAAAGACGCTATCTCTTCAGCGATATACTTGAAGCCGGTGAGGACATCTTTACACCTGCCGCCATGGGCTTCTGTGATCTGTCTGACCAGGTCGGTGGTGACCAGACTTTTCACACATACAGGTTTCTTCTCTTGCGGTGATGCATTTATCAGATAATCACATAGCAATACTGCTATCTGATTTCCACTAAGCAGCTGGTAGGAATCTTTTTCAGGGGTAAGGGGAATCGCGATTCCCAGGCGGTCTGCATCAGGGTCGGTTCCCAGCACGATGTCAGCCTTGCTCGACTGTGCAAGATCGAGGACCATCTTCATAGCCTCGGCACTCTCTGGGTTGGGTAGGCTCACTGTGGGAAAAGCGCCGTCAGGCTCTTGTTGCTCCGGTACTACGACACAGTTGATCCCCACCTCTTTGAGAAGATGGCGTATCGGAACGTTTCCTGTCCCGTGCAAGGGAGTATAGGCTACGGTTATGGGACTGCCATAGACAAGATCAGGTCGTTCCAGGAAGGCGACCACCATCGCATAGTAGGCTTTGTCGACCTTGTCGGGAACCGGGACCAGCATGCCTTTCGAACGGGCGCCCTCCTCGCTGATGCTCTTAATGTCCTCAGCCTTAACCGAGTTAGCACGCTCTGCGATGCTAAAGTCATGAGGAGGGGTTACCTGCCCACCGGATCGCCAGTAGACCTTATAGCCGTTGTATTGTGAAGGGTTGTGACTTGCAGTGACGACAATGCCTGCAGTGGTATTGAGATACCTGACCGCAAAGCTCAGCATCGGCACCGGATGCAGGGTATTGTACAAGAATACCGAAACACCATTTGCCGCTAGGACAAGGGAGGCTTCCATGGCAAACTTCTCACTGAAGTGACGGCTATCATAGGCTATGACAATAGAGGGGTTGTTCGACGTTTCGTTGAGATAGTCGCTCAGGCCTTGGGTTACCTTACGCACGATGAAGGAGTTCATCCTGTTGGTTCCTCCACCAAGAATACCTCTCAAGCCTGCTGTACCAAAGGAGAGGCTGGTATAGAACCTGTCGTACAGGCCCTCCCAATTCCCCTTTGCAAGATCGTGTTCCACCTCTTCGCGGAAAACACTCTCCTGCTCGCTATGGATATATGCTTCAGCCTTATTTCTCAGGTCTTTTTCATTGTAAGTCATGTATAGCCTCCTGCAGCTCTTGTACCGAATCCACCAAGGAAGACGGGCTCAGTTGAACCAGTTCTTCTCTTGATCTAAATCCCCACGACACCAAAATATGTTTACAACCAGCATTCACCGCTGTCTGATAGTCAACTTCAGAATCACCTACATAGAGCAAACTTTCAACAGCCAGGCCTTCCTTCTTTGCAAAATACTCAAGACCAGCCCTATCCGGTTTTCGGGGAAAGTCACTTCGCATACCCCGAACCCAGGCAAACCGGATATGGGGAAACAGAGTGCGGACAACCTCTTTGGTCAGCCCGTCCTCCTTGTTGGAAAACACTGCGAGAGAGAAATCCTGACGGTCAAGATCTTCCAATAGGGGAAGAATTCCTTCATACGCCCTGCTTTTCACACAGTGATTCTTGCGATAGTACTCCATCATACTAGCATACATTCGATCGATATGATCGCTAGAGAACTCTTTCCCCCAGAGTTCCACTGCCCCTATAAGGGCGTTTCGCAATCCTCGACCCACTACTTTTTTTGTCATTCTGACATCTAAAGGAGGAAGCTCCTCAAGGGCAAGAGCCCTGTTCAGGGCATCAGTTATGTCTTCAATTGTATCAACAAGCGTCCCATCAAGGTCAAATAGAACAGCCTGTATAGGTTTTTTCTGCATAGTGTCATTATCGGGTATCTCTGAGGTTCAAGTCAACAAACGTTTTGACAAAACAGATGAGTTCCGCTACTCTTAAGCTATGCAAACAATTACAATTAAAGATGGCAAGGATAAACAGCTCTTACGCCACCACCCATGGGTTTTCTCAGGTGCAATCGACTCGATAGCGAACAGCGATGAGATAGGTATTGCAAAAACCAGAACACAAGACGGCTCTTTCATAGCTTGGGGTTGGTACGATCCCAAAAGCCATATTCCCCTCAGACTTCTCAGCTGGGATGAAACTGAAGAGGTCAATGACAAGTGGTGGGTCAAAACCATTACCGCAAGCGTACTCAGACGAAGTCCTTTCTTTAGGGACAAGAGTACCCCCACAACCACTTTCCGCATTATTTTTGGTGAGTCTGATATGCTGCCCGGTCTTGTTGCAGATGTATACGGGACCCTTATCCGCATAGCGATCAGTGCTAGAGTGGCTTGGGACCATAGGGACCTTATAGTTTCCACGCTGGAGAAACTGTTGCAACCCGCTATGATCATAGTCACGACAGACCCCGCCTTCTGTTCAGTCGAAGGTCTCAGTGAAACAGTTCTATTCTATCAGAATAGCGCATATTTCACTCCAAGCAAGAGGCTCGAACCTGTACGGTTCCGTGAGGACGGCCTACTGTATGAAGTGATCCCGGGAAAGGGACAAAAAAGCGAATTTTTCTGTGATCAGAGGGAAAATCGCAAGGCAATCGAACCATACTGTAAGGATGCAGTAGTCCTTGACGCATGCTCCTACACAGGAGCCTTCACCCTGCATGCCCTGCGTAGCGGAGCGGCTTGGGTAGATCTCATCGACAGTAGCTCCACCGCCCTCAAGCAGAGCCTAGCCCATGTGCATATCAACCAGGATGAAAACATCATCCCCAAAAACAGCCGCGAACGGGTAAATATAATCAAAGCAGATATCTTCAGACAGATGAGGCTTATCGATAAAGACAAGTATGATCTCATAATCCTCGATCCTCCAAAGCTTGCACCAACAAAGGCACAAGCCGACAAAGCAGCAAAAGCATACAAGGACCTGAACAGGCTTGCTATGGAGAAAATCAAGAATGAAGGCATCATAGCCACCTTCTCCTGCTCCGAGGCTATCTCAAGTGAGATGCTGAGGACTATCCTAGCCTGGAGTGCCCAGGATGCAGGGGTGGAGATTCAGATACTGAGAACCTTGGCCCAAGCTGAGGATCATCCGATACGCTTATCATTCCCTGAATCGGAATACCTCAATGGGTACCTCATCAGAGTAATACGCTAACTGGCTTGTGGATTTGGAGTATCATCAGGATTGGAATTGTCATCTTGACCCGATAGCATAGCTGTGAGAAAACTCAGTTGTTCTAGTTGCTCCAGGATAGCCTTGGGCAGTAGTTCTACGTCGGTTACACTGCTGTCCAAAGCTCGCAAGGCATAGGCATAATCCTGCATAACAGGTACTTCAGGACCAAAGTTTAGCTGTAGGGGCATGGTTTCTTCCTCGTTGTAACGACAACGGCGGAAGATGCCATTACCCTCTTTGTCCCCATTGGCACACACCCCAAAGAGACGACAGATCAAAGGTCTGGCAGCATAAACACTACAGTGATAAGGAACGTCAAATTGATAGAGAGGACAGGGACCGCCAGTTGCATTTCTAGCAGCAATAATCTTACTGATAAGTGCCGTATCTTTCTTTACCAGCAAGAGGTAGGCAGCTACAAGCCTTGCCTCCAAGACAGTTATATCCGGCATGAAATGCTCACAGCATGTACCACAGCCAGGGCCGCAGGAAATGTTGTGCTCAAAGCAAAAACGTGAAGTCCCCTCTTCTATCTGGTCATACAGTGTAGCAAGAGCGGCCATACCCTCTCCTGCATACGTTCCACTGAAGGCCGTACATATCTCTCCAATACTATCCATCATTTTCTCCCAATAAGGGGAAATACTAGCATTGGAAAAACACTATAATCAATCGGGCAACCCCCGTTTTTTTCGGCTTTTGTTCACAGGTTTCTTCTCTTTTATCCGCTTTGCTTGTACCGAGCGCTGTACAAGGCGCTGATTACGTCTGTCGGATAGCATCAAACCACCTAAGATGGCACTTATACCGCAGATGGAGAGAGCCCCTATCCAGGCATACGGCTGATGCATATATGGCAGTTCTATGTTCATACCATAGAAGCTAACGATCAGGGTCGGAAACATCAGAGCGATGGAGATGATGGTCAGCCTCTTCATGATGACGTTCATATTGTTACCGATGACCGAGGCAAATGCATCCATCGTACCGGTGAGAATGGTGGTATAGGTGTTTGCCATCTCTATGGCCTGCTTGTTGTCAGTGATGGTATCTTCCAGGAAATCCCTCTCATCTTCCGTTGAGAGAGTAAAATAGGAAATCTTTAGAAGTTTCTCCATCAAGACTTCATTGGTAGATAGACTTGTGGAAAAATAGACCAGGGACTTCTGGATCTGCAACAGCTGGATCAGCTCATAGTTCATGATACTTTTCTGCAACTGCTCCTCTACCAGGGATTTCTGTCTGTTAACATACTTGAGCAGACGGATATACACCATAGTAGCACGCCCGAGGATGCTGATGACAAAGCCTTCTTTGGTTGCAACAGGATACTGACGAAACCGGTTTTTTGAAAAGTCCTCCAGCACGATGCTGTCGCTTTGGCATATGGTGATGACGGTATCCTTGTACAGCACAATTCCCAAAGGGACAGCATACTGATTTATCCCCTTGCTATCATCGGCAAGGGCAGGTAGACGGACAATGAGCGCTATATAGTCATCCTCGCGTTCAATGCGAGCCTGTTCATCCTGGTCCATGATATCTGCCAGCAGTTCGCTGGAGATAGTGTACTGCTCTTCCAGCAGTGTTATATCGTCTCGGTTGATGTTACGGGCATCGACCCAAGTGTAGGATGCCTCTACTGAGCTATCACCTGGATTGGTGCTCACTACATTATTTCGTATGGTTATCATAGTTCCTCCGTGGATTGGTGCGTAAGGCGTACCTCAGTAATCCATGGGAACAAACCCGAAAAGGGTTTAGAACGTAGGAAAAGAGGACGCCAAGGATATATAACTAGGCAGGGGTGTTATACTGCCACCTTCGTCTGAAACAGACATGGGTTCCTCCTCCTCTAACAAAATATGTTCCAATACTGGAACTACCGTCCTATACTACCACAACCGATAAATAATAATAAAGAGGAATGGGCACAAACTGGTCACTTTTTTCAGCACTTCCCTAACCAGAATAAAAAAAATATACTGGAGCACAGGAGGCCCCTGATGTTTACAAGAGACGAAGCTCTACAATTGCTAAAGAAATACAACAAAAACGAGGCTTTGATCCTGCACGCGTATTGTGTGGAAGAGACCATGAGAAAATTTGCCGCTCATTTTGGT
>CAXYZP010000012.1:0-16941 GCA_964293175.1 uncultured Sphaerochaeta sp. | reverse complement strand
ACCCAGTGGGGTATCGGAAACGGTATCAGCTTGTTGATTTTTGCCGGTATTGTGGCTAGAATTCCCGAGGCTATGTCAACCTTGTTCAAGAGCGTCTCCGCAGGCATTTTGAACCCGATTGTTGTCCTTGTGGTTTTTGCAATGTTTTTGTTGGTCGTGGCGCTTGTCGTCTATGAAGAGCAGGGTGTTAGAAAGATTCCTGTGAACTATGCCAAAAGAGTGGTAGGTCGGAAGATGTATGGTGCGCAAAGCACGTATATTCCTTTCAAGATTAACCCCTCAGGTGTTATTCCTGTAATTTTTGCTTCTGCACTGCTTTCATTCCCCTTGCAGATTGCGACAACATTAGGACCAGAGATTAGGTGGCTTGCTGCCTTTTCCAATTGGCTCAATCCTCAGGGTGCCCCCTATCTGATTATCTACACCCTGTTGATCGTAGCGTTTGCTTTCTTCTATACGCAGGTGTCTTTGAACCCGGTTGAGATGGCCAAGCAGATTCGAGAGAACGGTGGATCAGTACCCGGTGTACGATCTGAGAAGCTGGAAGAGTACCTCACAAGGGTTCTTAACCGCATAGTTCTTCCTGGAGCTGTATTTTTGGCTTTCATTGCCTTGATCCCTACGCTGGTACAGAAGTTCTTCAACTTCCCTTCGTCGGTCGCAATGTTGTTTGGTGGAACTTCCCTCCTAATTTTGGTGGGCGTTGACCTGGATACCATGAGACAGATCGAAGGTGTTATGAAAATGCACCACTATGATGGGTTCAATGTGGGTAGCAAGAAGTCAAAACATAAATAGGCTTAGGAGCTAGAACATGAAAGTAAGAGCAAGTGTCAAACCGATTTGTGACAAGTGCAAAGTAGTCAGACGGAATGGGGTTGTCCGTATCATTTGTGATAATCCCAAGCACAAGCAGAGACAGAGATAACACGGTTCGGCGCAAGCCTTCCAACTCTATAAGAGAAATTCAGGAGGCCATTAATGGCGAGAATTGCAGGTGTAGATTTGCCGAACAAGGCAGTTAAGATAGCCCTGACCTACATTTACGGTATCGGCAGGGTTTCAGCGGTAGATATTTGTGAAAAGACAAAGATCAGCCCTGATGTAAGCATCAACACCCTTTCGGGTGAAGATCTTGCAGTACTGCGCAAGGTAATTGAAGAAGAGTACAAGGTAGAGGGACGTCTAAGAACAGAAGTCGCTCTAAATATTAAGCGCCTTATGGACATCGGTTGCTATCGCGGCCTACGTCATCGTAAGGGTCTTCCCGTACGCGGTCAGAGGACTAAGACCAATGCCCGTACTCGCAAGGGTAAGAAGAAGACCGTTGCGTCTAAGAAGAAATAAGGAGCAGGTCATACATGGCTAAAACTAAACGTAAAGTTAAGAGAACGGTATACGAAGGAAATGTCTATATTCAGGCTACCTTCAACAATACCATTGTCACCGTTACCGACCTAAATGGTAATGCAGTGTCCTGGGCCAGCGCAGGCGGGCTTGGGTTCCGTGGAGCCAAGAAGTCCACTCCTTATGCAGCACAGACCACAGCTGAAAAAGCCGCAAAGGCAGCTATGGATTCTGGACTTCAGGAAGTGAATGTGTTTGTGAAGGGTCCCGGAGTTGGGCGCGAAAGTGCCATTCGTACTTTGGGCGTTCTTGGGTTGAAAGTTCGGTCTATCCGCGATGTCACACCCATCCCCCACAATGGATGCAGACCTCGTAAGAGCAGACGAGTCTGATGAGGAGCTAGAGAGCATATGGCAAGATATACAGGACCTAAATGCAGATATTGTAGGGTCGAAAGAACTAAGTTGTTCCTAAAGGGCGAGCGTTGTCATTCAGGCAAATGTCCTATGAACGATCCTAAGTCAACAGGACTTCCTGGAAAGGACCCTAGGGCCCGTTCTAAGAAACCTACTAACTATGGACTTCAACTTCGCGAGAAGCAGAAGCTGAAGAGAACGTATTGCATGCTTGAGAAACAGTTCAAGCTTACTTTTGACGAAGCTGTCAGAATCCCTGGTAAGACGGGTGAAAACCTCATTTCGTTGCTTGAGTGCAGACTTGACAACGTAGTGTATCGCTTGCACTTTGCAAGCAGTCGTAGCCAGTCCGCCCAGTTCATTAACCATGGCCATGTCCTGGTCAATGACAAGCGAGTTGACATCCCTTCTTACCGTTTGAAGCCCGGTGACGTTGTCTCCGTTGGCCCTCATGGACAGAAGATGCTTACGATTAAGGAAAATCTGAAGGAATATACCAAGTCCGGAGTCTACCAGTGGTTGACGTTGGATGCGGATGCAATGAAGGGCACCTTTGTTGCTGTTCCTAGACGAAGTGAAGTCACCGAGCTTGAAAAGATTAACGAGCAGCTGGTGGTCGAGTTGTATTCCAGATAAGGAGTAACCATGGCACGCAAAAACCTTCTGAAGGGCTTTAAGAAGCCCAAGGGGATTACCTTTGAACACAACGCAGTAGAACCGAATTATGGTCGATTTATTGCCTATCCTTTTGAGAGAGGCTTTGGTACCACAATCGGCAATACGCTGCGAAGGGTGCTTCTCTCATCAATCCAGGGGTATGCAGTCACTGCTGTGAAGTTCACCAGCTTTAATGAAGATGGTGTACCGCATATGATTTCCAGCGAATTTGAGCAACTGCCAGGTGTCCGTGAGGATATCTCGGATATTATAGCTGCTTTGAAAAAACTGAGGATCAGCATGCCTGAGGACTCGGAGGGAACAAACCTTCTCATCGAGTGTAAGGGCCCTGGCGTAGTGACCGGCGCAAACTTCGAGCGTGACCAGGTTGAGATCACCAACAAAGATTTGGTCCTCTTCACGATGATGGATGATGCCAACATTGAGATGGAGGTTCAGATTGATCTTGGTAGGGGCTATGTCCCGTCTGAAATCAACGAGAAATATATTGAGGAGATTGGGACTATCCCTCTCGACTCAACCTTCTCACCTGTCACTCGCGTCACATATTCAATTGAGCCAACCAGAGTTGGTTACCGTAGTGATTACGATAAATTGACACTGGAAATCTACACCGATGGAACTATTGTTCCTCAGAACGCCTTGGCTGAAGCAGCGAAGATTGCGAAGGATTACTTCCAGATCTTCATTAACTTCGACGAGACACTGATCAGTAGCAATGATGAGGTAGATGAAGAGGAAGAGAGAGTTCGCAAGATTCTTAACACCTCTGTTGAGGAATTGGAGCTGACCGTAAGGTCCAGTAACTGCCTCAAGAATGCCAATATCAGAACTATTGGTGATCTTACCAAGAAGACTGAGGAAGAGATTGCTAAGACGAGAAACTTCGGTAAGAAGAGCCTCTCAGAAATCAAGGATAAGCTTAAGGAATGGAATCTCAGTCTTGGGATGACAGACTATAGCGTATTGAAGACAGCAATCAGAGTCCCAGGGAACAAGGAAGAAGAGAATGAAGCATAGGATTGGATTCAATGCGCTTAACAAGACCTCCTCACACAGGAAAGCAATGAAGCGCAGTATGGTGACCTCACTATTCAGATATGAAAGAATTGAGACCACCAAGTCAAAGGCTCTGGAAGTTCGTAGAATGGCTGAAAGGATGATTACTCGTGCAAAGGAAGACAGTGTTGCAAATCGCCGTCGAATTGGACGAGATATCAAAGATGAAGCTATTGCTGTTAAACTCTTCACAGAGATCGCTCCCATGTTTGCTGAAAGAAAGGGTGGGTATACTCGCATCCTGAAAACTGGCAATCGTCTTGGTGATGCCGCTGAAATGGTCATCCTTGAGCTGGTTGAAAAAACCTCAAAGCCCGATAAGAAGGCCGAGAAAAAAGCTGAAAAGAAGGCTGATAAAGTAGCTCCCAAGAAAGCAGCACCTAAAAAGGCTGAAACCAGCACAAAGGCAAAGGCCGAAGTAGCTGAGAAGAGTGCAAAAGAGGACAAATAAGACTCGCTAGCGCACCTTCACCAATGTATATGCCCGAAAGGGTTGAGCCGCTGTTGTAATGACGGCGGTTTTTTTCTATTTATTTTCTGTACTGTGTATGGATTTAGCATGAAAAAATATGTCAATTCGCTGGTATTTCCATGCTTAGAGACATGGTTTGTGCTAAGATGAGCCTTGACAATTACGACATCCGTTCGTATGATTGTAACATTACAATAGGGGGTAGTATATGAATATTATACTAACTATCCTCCTTAGTTGTTTTATTGGTATCATCTTAGGTTGGTTAAGCCGTTGGCTGTTTGCAAAATTTAAGCTTACCTCGGTCGAACAGAGAGCTATTAGACTGAATCAGGAAGCTATAAAAGAAGCGGAAGCAAAAAGCAAAGAGCTTTTGCTTGAGACTCGTGATCAGCTGTTGAAAGAACAACAGCAGCAGGAACGAGAAGCTAGAGAAAGGCGAAGTGAATTGCAGCGCTCGGAAAGACGACTCTTGCAGAAAGAGGAGAACATCGAGCACAAGCAAGCCGAATTGGATGTTATTAGAAAGCAATTGGGAGATCGGGAAGCTAGACTTGCCCAAATGGAACTTGAGGTTGCTGAAAAAGAAAGCAACCTGTTTACTGAAATTGAACGCATAGCAGGCATGAGCTCGGAAGAGGCTAAAAACACTATCATGGAGAGCATGTACAACGAAGCTCGTCGTGATGGACAGGTGATGATTAACAAAATCGAACAGGAAGCACAGCTTTCTGCCGATAAGAAGGCGCGCGATATTGTGGTTACCTCAATTCAACGTCTTGCTACTGAGGTAACCAGTGATGTTACTATCAGCTCTGTAAGTTTGCCTAGTGATGAGATGAAGGGAAGGATTATCGGCCGTGAAGGTCGAAACATCCGTACTCTTGAGACCCTCACCGGGGTAGATGTCATCATTGATGACACTCCAGAAGCGGTGGTGATCTCCTGTTTTGATCCTGTGCGTAAAGAAATTGCCCGCGTCTCTCTTGAACGGTTGGTCCAGGATGGAAGAATCCACCCAGCCAGAATTGAAGAAGTGGTCAACAAGGTCACCAAGGAAATTGGCAGGATCATCGCAGACGAAGGCGAAAAAGTCATCTTTGAGCTTGGTGTGCATAACATGGGACCTGAAACCATCCGTGCACTTGGAAGGCTCTATTTCCGTACCAGTTATGGACAGAACGTACTCAATCACTCCAAAGAGGTCGCTATCCTCTCCGGAATGATCGCAAGTGAAGTCGGTGCAAACAGCGAACTCGCCATGCGAGCTGGCCTGTTGCATGACATCGGTAAGGGTATTGAGACCGAAAGTGATGCTAACCATGCAGAACTTGGTGCTGAGATGGCAAAGCGCCTTGGGGAAGACCCCCGAGTTGTCAATGCTATCCTGGCTCACCACAACGATACCGAACCGACCACTATTGAGGCAGTTATCGTACAGATAGCTGACGCTATCAGTGCAGCCCGTCCTGGTGCTCGTCGTGAGACATTGGATAACTACATCAAGAGACTTGAGTCCCTTGAGCACATCGCTGAAAGTTTTACCGGAGTGGACAAGGCATTTGCCATACAGGCAGGTCGTGAACTCAGGATCTTGGTCAACAATGAACAGGTAACTGATGAAGGGGCCAAAGATATTGCCAAGGGCATCGCCAGTCGCATTGAGGCTGAGCTTCGTTATCCCGGTAGGATAAAAGTGACCATCATCCGAGAGATGAGGGTCGTCGAATATGCTAGGTAGGTTATAGGGTGTCTGATAAGAAAACACTTGTAGCCCTGCTGCTCGGGGATGTCTGCGGACAACCCGGATGCAGGGCGCTTTTTATGGGCCTTGGCTCTTTGGTCAAGGACTATCGTGCTGATATGGTCATCGTCAATGGCGAAAATGCTGCCAATGGCTTTGGCCTTTCGGCCTCTCTGATGGAACAGTTTTTTTCCTTGGGTGTCGATGTTATCACCAGTGGGAACCATATATGGCAGCAGGATGACCTGCGTCCCCACCTCGATAGCGAAAAAAGGCTCTTGCGTCCCGCCAATTATCCTCCCCAAGCCCCAGGGCATGGATCGGTAGTGGTGGACATCAAGGGAACCAAGGTAGGGGTACTCAACCTACAGGGGCGTATGCAGCTTCCTGCCATCGACTGTCCGTTCCGTGTTGGCCTGGAGCATGTGCAGAAAATGCGAAAGCAGACTCCGCTCATCTTGGTTGATTTTCATGCTGAGAATACTGAAGAAAAAGAGGCACTCAGCCTCTACCTCGACGGACAAATCTCAGTTTTAGTAGGGACTCACACCCATGTGCAGACCTCTGATGAGAAGATTCTTCCCAAGAAAACCGGCTACATCACCGACCTCGGTTTGTGCGGGCCTGCCGATAGTGTCATCGGTTCCAATCCTCAAATTTCCATAGCAAGGCAGCTTACCCAGATGCCGATGCGTAGTGAGATTGCCGACACTCCCCCTGGTCTGCAGGGAGTCTGTGTTCACTTGGATGTTTCCACAGGAAATACCCTGAAGATCGAACGCTTCAGTAGGAACTTTCTTATCTGATGAAACAGAAGAAGAAGCCCCTGCTGCAGTTGCTTATGCATCAATACAGTCCCAAGTACACCAAAGACCAGCTCACAGCCTTTGTCGTGTGTAAGAATGTCTATGCCAATGGAGAACTCTCCACTGATCCTAGACAGCTCTTTGGTGAGGAAGTCTCTCTCTCGCTCAGTTTTGAGCAGTATGTTTCACGAGGTGGCTATAAACTTGAACATGCATTGGAAGAGTTTTCTCTTTCAGTAGCTGGTCTGGTTATGCTTGATGCCGGCTCCTCTACCGGAGGGTTTACCGACTGTTTGCTCCAGCGGGGGGCAAAGCTCGTACACAGTGTCGATGTCGGGTATAACCAGCTTGATTGGCGTCTGAGGACAGACTCTCGGGTCCGGGTTCTTGAGAAACAGAACATCATGACCCTCGAAGAGCTCGATCCTCCCCCTCAGGCGGCTGTATGTGACCTTTCTTTTCGTTCCATCGGAGAGGCGGCTTCGCTAATCCTCTCGCTCGCTGGAAATACTTGGCTGGTCGCTCTCATTAAACCACAGTTTGAAGTTCCTAAGGATCTGGAAGACTTTACCGGAGTCATTACCGATCCTGCTCTTTTAGTGGAGGTGATGCACACCGTGTACACCTTCCTGTCTGAAGAAGGTGTGGGTATCCATGCATTGGCATTGAGCCCTCTCACCGGCCATAAGGGGAATAGGGAATTTCTTGCCTTGTTGAAAAAGTCAGAGGGCTTTGACCGCGCCTCTTTTACTGATCGCCTAGAAGAGTTGCTCGATCTCCCTCAATAAGCAGGACAATGTCCTTGACTTGGGAAAATTCTTTTGCCGTCCTTCTGAGTTGTTCGTAAGCCTTCTCAAGGTTCTGACTTTCCAAAAAGTACTTGCTCAGATCGATGTAGAGCACTTTGTTTGAGAGGGTGATGCCACGCAACGTTGTCTTTGGACTGACTAGGGAGACCGCACCCTCTTTGAGGGCTTTGAGCTTGGGGCCTGCAAGCAGATTTTCGAAAGTGTCATGATAGGTGGAGCCTCCCTGTTTGACCTGCTCTTGGGTAAAAGCCCTGATGGACCCATCGGAGGTGTAGAACCAGAGCGTCGCTTGTTGCTTGGACCCTTTTTGTGTGGTGTTTGATGCTGATTTGAGCAGTGTGAGAACTCCACTTTGGCGGACAGAATCAAGTACGACAGGAAGCCCTATGACAAGCACTATCGCAGTAAAGAGTAGCCATATCCCAAAGATCGCGAACGAATGTCCGCGTCCCTTTGTAGGTTTTGATATTTCTTGCTTTCCCTCATTGTCGTCCATATGGTCATTCTAGTCGAATTGGTGTTGGGTTTCCAGCTTTACATGAGAGGATAAAGCCCGTATAGTACATTACATATGAGGATATTCAAGGGTATAGCAGCTTCCGAGGGCCTCTCTAAAGGGAAAGCCCTATTACATGTACGCTCTTCCATGGTTGCTGAAAAGCAACATATCATGGCTTGGGATGTACAGGAAGAACTGCATAAATTCCATACAGCTGTAGGACAAGCAAAAAAGGCCTTGGAGGAACACCAAGGTCCCGATATCTCTGCCGAACCCGCAGAGATTTTGCAGACACACCTGATGATGCTCAGCGATCCCGAGTACCTTTCCCAGATTGAGAAGTATATCTCCACAAATCTGGTGTGTGCAGGGTGGGCTGTGGAATCTGTGACCAATACCATGGTTGCCTTACTTGAGGACTCGCCCGATGAGATGCTCAAAGAACGGAGTGTTGATTTCAAGGATGTCTCGCTTCACCTGCTTGATGCTCTAAGCAATAAGATTAGACGTACGGTCAAGAATCTTACAGAAGATGTGATCCTTGTAGCTGACTCTCTTATGCCCTCGGAACTTTTTTCGATGGACAAGAAGCATATTATCGGCATTGCCTTGGATGGGGGGGGAAGGGCCAGCCATGTCGCCATCCTGGTACGAGCCTTCAACATCCCCTCTGTCATTGCCCTGGGAACCGCTTCTCAGAAGGTTCGTGACGGCGATGAGATCATCTTGGATGGAAACTATGGTGAGATAGTCATCCGTCCTGATCTGACAGCAGTGCAGAACCTGAATGAGAGGTATGCACGCTGGCAAGAGCATGAACAAGAATTGCGGCAAATGATTGACCTGCCTACCCTGACCAGTGACGGTCATGAGGTATTGCTCAAGGCCAATATTCAGACAGTCTCTGAGGTCGATTCGGCCAGAGAGGTTGGCGCTTCTGGTATCGGGCTTTTCCGGTCTGAGTTCCTGTTCATGGATAGCGAAGGCGGATCCACTGAGCAAGAGCAGTTTGAAGCTTATCGGGAGGTCATTCAGTCAATGGCTCCGCTACCGGTAACCATCCGCACCATTGATGTTGGTGGGGATAAGGTTGTCTCGGGAATGGGCATTGATGAAAAGAACCCTATTCTCGGCTGGAGAGCCGTACGGTTTTGTCTTTCCCGTAAAGATATCTTTACCGTCCAGCTTCGGGCACTGCTGCGAGCCAGTGTGTACGGAAAGCTGAGGATCATGTTTCCCATGATTAGCGGTGTTGAAGAATTGAACGCTGTGCTACACCTCTTTGAACACGTCAAGGAAGAGTGTAGGATTGAACAGATACCCTTCGATCCTGATATTCAGGTCGGTACCATGATAGAGGTCCCCTCTGCAGCATTGTGTGCCGATATTCTCGCAAAAAAGGTAGACTTCTTCTCTATCGGAACCAATGACCTGATCCAGTACACCATTGCTGTTGATCGGGGCAATGAGAAGATAGCCCACCTATTTCAGCCATTTCATCCGGGAGTGTTGCGCTCCTTACAGATGATCGTAGAGAAAGCCCACCAGGCAAACATCCCGGTGAGTCTCTGCGGAGAGATGGCCAGTGATCCTCTCTGTTCCGTGCTGTTGGCCGGACTGGGGATGGATGAATTGAGTATGGGGTCCCAAAGCCTCCTGCAAGTCCGCAAGATTTTACGCTCTGTCTCTTTTGAAGAAGCAAAGCAACTTGCCGAGCATGTGTTGGAAATGGAATCCTATCTTACGATAACCACCTACATAAGGGAGTGGATGCATGACCGATTCGATCATTTCACCACCATCTGAACTTGATATTGGGCAACCTAAAATGCCCGTAATTGCCATTATTGGAAGACCCAATGTTGGCAAATCAACACTCTTCAATCGCCTTATCGGCAAACGAAGAGCTATTACTGATCCTACACCAGGAGTCACGCGTGACCCTATTCCCGAACGTTGGCTCTTGGGCAACCACCCGGTTACAATCATTGACTCCGGTGGAGTCAAGATAGACCGTGAAGGCCTTGATGGCCTGGTTGCGGATAAGAGTCTCGCCCTGCTGGAAGTAGCTGATGCAATTGTCTTTATGATGGATTGCACAGAGGTGACAGCAGAAGACCGAGAGCTTCTGGAATTTCTTCGCCCCTTCACCGATAAAATGGTGTTAGCGGTCAACAAGATAGACACACCTTCACGCGATGACCTCCTATGGGAGTATTATGAGTATGGCTACCAGCGTGTGCTGGGCATCTCCGCCGCCCATGGTCATGGTATTGAGGATTTGGAAGACACTTTGCTTGGCATGCTGGACCTGATTAGCCTTGATGAGGCTCCTGAGGAGCTGGACAGCGTCAAGGTGGCAATCCTAGGCAAACCCAATACAGGCAAGAGCACCCTTGCAAACCTGTTGGTTGGGGAGGATATCTCCATCGTCAGCGATATTGCAGGAACCACACGTGATGTGGTTATGGGGGCTTTCTCCTATAAGGGCAGTGATTTTACTGTGCTCGACACTGCAGGAATTCGCAGGAAGGGCAAAGTTGGAGACGATGTCGAATACTACTCGGTAAACAGGGCCATTAAGACCATTGATGAAGCTGATGTCGTATTGCTGATGATAGATGCAATCGAAGGCCTCTCTGACCAGGACAAAAAGATTGCCCAGCTAATCGTACGTCGTGGCAAGGGTATTATCCTGGTGCTGAACAAGATTGACCTGCTTACCGGTATTGGCAACGAGATTGACGCTATCAAGGATAGGATGCGATTCCTCTTCCCTGTACTTAGCTTTTCCCCCATCTCCGCTATCAGTGCCACACAAGGCATCGATATCGGCAAGTTGTTGGATTCTGTCTGGAGTGTATGGAAACAGCTTAACAAGCGAGTCGACACCTCAACATTGAATACTGCCATCAAGGATTGGACCGATGCATATCAGCCCCCCCGAGGGTCTTCTGGGCATTTCAAGGTCATGTACGGGACTCAGGTAAGTGCAAACCCAATCCGGTTTTTGATGTTTGTGAACAAAACCAAAGATTTTCCTCAGACCTACATACAGTACTTGAAGAACTGTGTCAGGCGTGACCTTGGCTTTCCCCAAGTACCCATTGAGATAGGCTTGCGAGAGCGAAAGAGAAATCCTTCCCTCCATGATCGTCCTAAAAAGCTCTCGAGCGGAATCAAACCTTTTAAGGAAGAAACATCTGCTAGACGTACCGGAGGCAAGGCTGTAGCCAAGTCCAAGGGTACCAAGCCAGGAAACAAGGCTGCCTTAGGTAAAGCTACAAAACGGAATGCAACGAGAAGTCGGAATGCCGGTACGAAGAATCGGGGCTAGGATGGGATTCGTACAAGAACACTCTATCAAAGCCCTCTGTCTTGACATCGATGGGACGCTCTACCCTAAGCGTATGCTCAACCTACGGATGATGCGTTCTGTCTTTCCCTCTTTTCTGCTTGGTCTGCGTTTTAATGCAGTGAGGCAGAAGTACCGTATCGACCAGGAAATAGAGAGCACCGAGCCTGCAAACCGAGATGGTCTGCTGACCCGTCAGGCTAGTCTGATGCTTGAGCGATTCGGCAAACCCGTGACAGAGAAGAGTACGGGACTCATGCGAAAAAGAATTGACGATCAGTTCTATGACGCGTGGCAGCGTACTTTTCTCACCATTAAAGCGTATCCGCATATGCGAGAGGCTCTGGAGTTGGCAAAAAGGGAAGGGTTGGAGATTGTAGTCTTCAGCGACTTCCCTGTAGCTCAGAAACTAGAGACCCTTGGTATTGCTGATCTTGTAGATGTTGCCCTCAGTTCTGAGGATAGCGGCTACCTGAAGCCGAGTCCCAAGGCTTTCTCCTATCTCTTGGATCATGTGTGTGCTCTCCCTGACGAAGTGCTCTATGTGGGGGACAGTTATACGAAGGACTGCCAGGGTGCAAAGAGGGCTGGGATGCACTCTGCTCTGGTAACCTCGTCGAAGAAGCTGTATTCTGATGCTGATTTGGTAATCAGTTCTTGGAAGGAGTTCATTTCTCTGGTATTCTGAATCATGGAGGTTTCCTATGGGTTTCGAATTATTGCTACCGGTTGTTCTCTTTATTCTAACCCTAGTTATCATTTTTCTCTTGCGTTCAGATGACAGGCGTAACCAGCGTACGGACCTTATCCGGAAAAGGTCACAGGCATTGCTCAAGACTGTTGAAAACAGTCATACCCAGTTCAATGAAAGCGCCCAGAAAATTGAAGAACGTATCAGCAAGAAGATTGATGAGTCTCGTCTGCTTATGAGCCATATTGATTCTCAACTTACCGATTTGGAAGCCCGCAGCGAGGATCTTGCTGCATTACAGAAGGTGCTTACCACCTACCAGACAGCCCTAACCCAATTGGAAACTACTACTACCCAGGTCGAACAGAGAGTGGTGGTGATGAGAGGGGAGGTCGCCTCCCTTAACCGTGTGGAAGAGAGCCTCTCCGATTTTGATCTGCGCTTTGAGCAGTTCAAGGGTACCCTTGAAAAACAGATCAGCGAAGGTGAAGAGAACATACGCAACCAGCATCTCAGGGTCAGGGAGACACAGAGTGCCGCCTTTGCGAAACTCCAAGAGTATGAAAAAGAAGTGCAGCAAGCAGAGCAAGATAACCTTGCCCTGATTGCAACCCATACAGAAACTCTCAAAAATCGTCAGGAAGCATCCCTTAACCTAGTCTCAGTCCAAGCCACCAAGCTACGCCAGCTTAGCGACGAGGGTGAGCAGCAGATGCTTCAGTATGAGAAGGCTTTGCAGGCTTCATACAAGCAAGCCAACGAGAATATGCAAGAGCAACAGCGAGAGGCTGTCCAACTCCAGAGCAAACATGCCGAACAACAAAAGAGACATAAAGAAGAACTGCAGAGTATCGAGGAAGAGGCTTTACGTCGCATAACCGAACAGATGCAGAGCTTTGTCCGGCAGAGCTATAGTGAGATGGGCACAATCTTTGACATGACTCTTTCAAAAACAGACCTCTCCTTTCAAAATATGATTAGGGTGGTCTCAGAGTACCTCAAAGAGCTCTCTTTGCGCCTTGAACAGGCAAGGGGCGTGACCGAGCTCCTAGGGGCCACAGAGCATGCCTCCCTGCTCTCCTTCAAAGAGGATCTGAGCATAGTGTTAGAAGAGACACTCAAAGGGGAGCAGGACCTAAAGAAATTGCAGGCTCTGGAGGACCAAGCCTCATCCGCGCTCTCTCTTTTGCATAAGGAAGCAGGCACCCTGCAAGATTCGCTCGCACGTATGAAAACAGAGAAGCTCGCCCTCCTCAAAAAAGCTGAGAACGAAGGTCCTCCGCAATCGGTGGTCTTTGCCATGGCCCTGGTCGATGAGGCGTGCAAGCCTCTAGAGAAAGAACAGGCTTCTCCTACAGAAGAGCCCTCTATCCTGGATGAGCCCAGTGAAGAGCAGGAAAAGAAAGCTGATCTTGTCCTTGAAGAAGAAACTCTTGAACCTCTTGTCAAAGAGGTTGTTGCTGATCTTCCTCGGACCGACGAGAGTCTACCTCTTGTTGTAAAGAGTGAAGAGCCCAAGCATGGAAAAGCTGAGCCCAGACAGAAATCCAATAAGAAAAAGCAAGATGACGTTCCTGACAAGGAAACACAACCCGCTGCTGAAAATCGGCGGGTAGAGTATCTCACAGAGAGTGAGGAAGAAGAGATTGTCCTTGATGAGGGCGATGAAGTCTCCCCTATAGCCTGAATCACACTTTTTTGCAGTATGCGGCTTGGATCGTTCTACCTGTAATTAAGGAATATATTTGGAGATATCGATGAAGAAGCTGCTGTTTGTACTAATTGCCATCGCTGTACTAGTTGGCGTGATTGTCATTGTTGCAATCCCGATGGTAAACAATCGAGTCTCAACGCTGTTGGGTGACACACTGAAGGATCAGATAGCTCTCCAAGGCCTAGAAGAAAATATTGCCTACGACTCGATAACAGTTGACAGCATCAACGGTAGAGTCACTGTCCAGGGCCTCGTTGTACAGGACTTTAATTTCGTCGGAAAAATACTGATTGATGGAGTGACAGCAACTGTTCCCGTCAAAGATATTGTGTCTTTAGCCAGATCTCTTGAAGATGGTGCCATTAGTGATGTCCATCTGGCCATCACTGGTGTAGAGATGGCGATGAAGGTTGAAGGTGTAGATGTCGCCCTAGATGTAGGTACGTCTGAGGTTCAGGTGAATGGACGCCTGGATATGAATTTTATTCAGAATCTCTTGGCTGGTAGTGTCGAACCCGGAATCCCTCAGATAGACTTGATTCGTTTGGGCGTGGATAGGGCAGAATTGAACTCTTCTGATGTAACCTTGAGCCTGGGCTCGCTCCTGGCAGAGGTAGAAACCGTTGAGAATGCGGAGAGTGAATCCGTTAGTAGTTTGAACATTTCAATGGCCAAGGTAAAAGTGGATGGGGATATCGGCGGTGAAAATACCACTACTATCGTGCTTGACCGATATGAGACTCAGGTACAGGGGGCAGTGGTTCTTGAGCTAATTGCTGGGTTAGTGTCAGGCAATATAGAAATTGATACATCCCTTATAGACTCTATGAGTATAGACCTCGAAGGTGGGGAATTTCATGTCTATGATGATCTGTCCGATGGTGAAAGCTATATAAATCTAGGAACCCTCACGGCAGGACTGCATAAGGTAAAGAACGAAACCATAGATGAATTGCATGCTGCGATGACTGATGTGCAGATGGGTTTCGAGGTGGATGGTGAAAAAACATCACTGAGTCTTGGAAGGTCTGGAATCCAGGTTGAGGGTCAGAAGATTCTAGATCTTCTTGACGAGTTTGCGACAGGTGATTCCGGTGTTGATACAGTGGCTGTGGACACTATCCGTATGGATTTTGAGAGAGCTGCATTGATAGCTCCCGAGCTGTCGATGAGCATTGGGTCTTTTATGGCAACCCTCGATGGGGTGGAGAGTGTCCTTGCTTTACGGAAAAATAATTCTGCTATCACTCCACAATTATATGGCGAGGTGAATCTCAATGATTATATCCTTGATCTGGATGGTGAACTGCTTGAGGGGTTCCTTGCAGATTTGGAAATGACAGTTGGTCCCGTCCCGTTTTTACGGGATCCTGAAAGTTGGAAGGTGGATAATCTTCAGGGGAAACTGTCCCTTGAAAATGAGAAGGCAAAGTTTTCAGATCTAGCACTTACCACCAGTTGGCTTGATATCTCCGGATCTTCATCCTTAGGATTCTCTAAAGGCTTTGTGCCTTCACCTCCGTTTGAGGCAGATATAAGGGTTGCTCAATATCCTGAGGAACTACGTCCGTTACTTGAAATAATGACAGTAGTTCTGTTTGATACAAACTTGCCGAAGGACAATGCATTTACTGTTCAAATTAGTGATGAATCTATTCGTTGGGGAAATATTTGAAGTCGCTGCAGGAAGATGAGAACCTTGTCTGCGTTCACTCAGAATGACCTATGAGGTACGCTATATAGCGTGTGGAATTCAGGATAGAGGGGATTCTTTTGATAAGGTCTTTTCTACAGTATCCTGTCATATACATATACAATGCATGTGCCCATCTTCTCGGTATGTTTTACGCAATGAGCCCTTACCAATTAGTAAGAAGCGTTTCTCCTAGTGACTGTTTCTTTTCGAAAAGAAACAGCGATTTCTACAGAGAAAAATTAGGGATAAAAACTCTCTTTAGCCATTCTTTTTTATTTGGGCTTCTAATATTCTGTAAGGAGGACCATTTAGGGCAAATCCGGGAAAAAAACTACTTGACCCTTAGAATCCCTTATGAGGATGTTATGACATGCCACGAGTGGGTCTACCCATTAGGGCACACTAGGTTATCAGAATCAGTTCGGCATGAGGCCAGCCTTGTGCTAGAACTTGCAAATATACGTATGTCCGTGCTTATGCACGGCATAGGAAAAGTTGAGGAATTGGTATGGAAAAGAAACAGGAAAAAAAGCAGCCCAAGAAGGATGAGTTTTCAGAATTCAAACAAGAAGAGGCTGTTACCCTTACAGATGCGGAGCAGAAAGAGTTGGAAATAGCTCTTCTCAAGGAACAGCTTGAAACTGCCCAAGCAGATGTTACTGAGATGAAAAATCAGATGCTGCGTAACCGTGCTGACCTTGAGAATACTCGTAAGCGACTGATTAGGGACAAGGAAGAAGCGGTAAAATATGCCAATTCTTCCCTTATCAAGGACCTGTTGGAGCCTCTTGATGATTTTGGCCGTGCTTTGGAAGCCGCCGAGTCAACAGAGGATTATAAGAAAGTTCACGATGGTGTGGTAATGGTCAACTCACAGATTTTTGGAATCTTGGAGCGCAACTGGGGCCTTGAGCGGATTAAGGCTACTGATCAGGAATTCAATCCTGATGAGCACGAGGCGTGCATGGTCGTTCCTGACGACTCATTGGAGGCTGAAATGGTCCTTGAGGAGTTCTCCACCGGGTACAAATTGCATGGACGGGTATTGCGACCAACAAAAGTAAAAGTAGGCAAGCCTAACATTTGACGATTGCCTTTGGTATGAGTACTTTATCTACATGGGTACATCCCATGATGAATATAAAATAAATTGGAGAGGAGAAATATATAATGGGAAGAATAATTGGAATTGACCTAGGTACAACCAATAGTTGTGTTGCGGTTATGGAAGGCAGCGATGCAATGGTTATCGCTAACAGTGAAGGACAGAGAACTACTCCTTCTGTTGTTGCATATACTGCAAAGGGAGATCGCCTGGTCGGTCAGCCCGCTAAGAACCAGATGGTAACGAACGCAGAGAATACTGTGTACTCGATCAAGCGTTTTATGGGACGCAAAGCGAGTGAAATTCCCTCAGAACTGAGCAGGATTCCCTATAAGATGGGATCAGGTGCCGGTGGTGAGATTAAACTTGATATCCGTGGTGATAGCTACTCTCCCCAGGAGATTTCAGCTGCTGTCCTACAGAAAATGAAAAAGTCCGCTGAGGATTACCTCGGTGAACCAGTGACCGAAGCAGATGTAACTGTTCCTGCATATTTTAATGACGCTCAGCGTCAGGCTACCAAAGATGCAGGTAAGATTGCAGGCTTAGA
>CAXYZP010000011.1:0-17625 GCA_964293175.1 uncultured Sphaerochaeta sp. | reverse complement strand
ACCTATACCGACTATATCCGTTCTTCCCAAATGGCGCACCTCTATGTAAGGACGACCGGAGTCGATGTGCTCAGCGGATCTTCCCAGCAGTCCAGTGGTGCCTTGCGTGCTGTTGAGGACTACGTCGGTGAGGACATCTTCTGGCTCGGTGGTAATCCTGAAAGTCCCAAGGTGCTTGCTTCCCAGGCATACAACTGGGTTCCTATGATAGACTCCCTTCTGGAGTACAAGAGCAGGGGTATCCGTGGTGGGGTAACCCTCTTCTTGGATTTCGAAAATGGAGGATTTTCCTACACTATCGTGACAGAACAAGCTGAGATCCGCGATGCACTGAACAAGGCGAAGGATGACCTTACCAAAGGCGAGCTCTCCATCGATTGGAAGAGCGTTAAACTGCAGGATTTGTAGGGGAGCCATGCTTGTAGCTGCGGTCAAAATCATATGCATACATGTAGTATCTGTTCTATTCTAAACAGTATGATGTGAGCTTTTGTATGACCTTTGTAAGAGAGCACTGGTAGGGGAGACCCATACCAGTGCTCTCTTATCTTTTTTCACTGAGATTCTTCTGCTTTGGCGAACCATGTCCGCTTCTCTTGTAAAGTTGTCAGTTAGGACAAAATGTATGCTTACAAGCATGTACTAGTGGTTCCTTACCAGAGTCCATACTAGAGCTATAGTCCTCAATTGGTCAAAACATACCATTGTGGTATAAGAATTAACGCAATATGCTGGAAGCATGGGAAATGGAATACTCCCATATAACGGTACATGGGACAAGGAAGGACAGTATGCTAAAAAAAATACGAATTTTTGGAGACTCCATCTTGAAAGGGGTCATATATGATACATCCAGCAATCGATACTCTGTAATGGAGAATCCTCCCCTTATTGACTTGAGTCAGACCTATGGGTTGGAAATTCAAAATAGTTCAATGTTTGGCTGTACTATCGGCAAAGGGATAAAGCTGCTTCAACGATCTATCAATCGAGGGCTTTTCTGCGAATTCGCACTGGTAGAATTTGGAGGCAATGATTGTGATTATCCCTGGGCCGACATAGCGGAGAACCCGACCGGGGACTTTTTACCCAATACCCCTCTTGAAATCTTTTCCGCAACCTTGCGGGAAATGCTGGAGACTTTGAAAGCCAAAAAAATAAAACCGATTCTTATGACATTGCCTCCCATCGACTCGATACGCTATTTAGATCATATCTGCAGAAATGGGTTGAACAAAGAGACTATCCTCAATTGGTTGCATGGAGATGCGCTAAACATTGCTCGTTTTCAGGAGCTCTATTCACTAAAGATCAACGCCATAGCGAAGGAAACAAAAACAATCCTTGTAGATGTCCGCAGTGCATTTTTAAAGCACCGTGACTATGCTTCCCTCATCTGTGAAGATGGTATCCATCCTACTCGTGAGGGGCATCTTGTGATTGCTTCTAGTTTCGCTGATTACCTGGAACAATACAGAACCTGATAAGAATGGGGCGTCTGTTTTGAAACAAAAGCCCCTACTGGACGACATCACCCGTAAAGCGCTTCTTTACTTTTCTTTTACTCTCCATACCAATCCTGTTTCTTTAGCTGCCGTACCGCCTCCTCTAAAATCTAGCAATGGTACGGTTTCTCTAATTCTTCAATTGGTGTGGGTCTGGACTCTGTACTACAAGAGGATCCATCATGATGATTGGCGTTGTTTGTTATTGAACTGGTATTTATAAGAACTAAAAAGGGGTCTGAAGGATTTTGACCATGTCTGCAATGATTTTGCGAATTAACCAACAGCAACTATTTAAGTAGTGACAACGTAAATAAAAGCTTTAAAAGTTTTTTTAGAAAAATACGGAAAAGCCTTGATTTTTTTCCTTGATGTTTGTAGTGTACTATCCAGAAAGAGAACGACATGCTTCTGCGTCCGTTGGACCAGATAGCACAAGAATCGGATTTTTTCTAACCTCCTTTTGTTCCTCCTAGGGTTTAACCTCCTTTTCCCTAGGGGGTTTTTTTGTCTTTATTCTTTTTCATGTGAAATGAAGAATATTATACAACTAAAAGCAACATATCCGTTCGTATATCTCCTTTCACCTAGGAGGTAAGAATAATAAGCCCATATTCCCAAGGAAAAGGATGGTGATAGAGAGAAGCGCACCCTTTCGAGTGCGCCTCCTGTATAATCTTGTATTATAGGAATCTTATTGGTTTCCAAGAGAGTTTTTCTTTTGTTAATCTAGTTCAAACACCCCGGTGTAGAGTTTCTGGTACTGCCCCTGCTTGTCCATCAGCTGCTGGTGAGTTCCTCGTTCGATGATCTCCCCTTGTTCGAGCACCATGATGACATCGGCATTCTTGATAGTGGACAGCCTGTGTGCAATGACAAAAACCGTTCTTCCGTGCATAAGGGCATCCATGCCTTTCTGCACTATTGCTTCGGTTCTCGTGTCGATGCTGCTGGTGGCCTCATCAAGGATGAGTACCGGCGGATTGGCAACGATTGCCCTTGCAATGGAGATCAACTGCCTCTGCCCCTGTGAAAGGGAGGAACCGTCTCCTGCTAGTTCGGACTGGTAGCTCTGGGGTAGCAATTGGATGAAGGAGTCTGCATTGGCTAGCTTCGCTGCCTCAATGACCTCTTCATCTGATGCATCAAGCCTTCCATAGCGGATGTTTTCCATGACAGTACCTGAGAAGAGGTTTACATCTTGTAAGACAATACCAAGGGAGCGCCTGAGATCGTCCTTCTTAATCTTGTTGATGTTGATTCCGTCGTAGCGGATCTTTCCGTCAGCAAGGTCATAGAAGCGGTTGATCAGATTGGTGATAGTTGTCTTGCCTGCTCCTGTAGCGCCTACCAATGCGATCTTATGGGTAGGGCGAGCATAGAGAGAGACATCTTTTAGTACCAATGTATCTTCGTTGTAGCCAAAATCTACATTGAAGAACTGCACATAACCATCGAGCTTGGTGTACATCTCCTCTTCTGTTCGATGCGGATTTTTCCAAGCCCAGAAATTGGTCCGCTCTTTGGTTTCCACTATCGCACCGCTCTCGTCGTAGGTAGCGTTAACCATAGTGACATAGCCTTCGTCAACCTCTGTCTTCTGGTCAAGCAGGGCAAAGATACGCTTTGCCCCTGCTAGGGCCATGACCACACTGTTGAGCTGTTGTGCCATCTGGTTGATAGGCATATTGATCGTCCTGCTCAATTGCAGGAACGTAGCAATAGCCCCTAAGGTAAGGACCCCTCCCCATCCGCTTATAGCCAGCATGCCTCCGGCAATGGCCACGATGACATACTGGATGTAGCTGATGTTGCCCATGATGGGCATGAGGATATTCGCAAACCTATTGGCCTGGTTCGCATTATTGAAAAGCTCTTCGTTGAGCTTGTCAAAGGACTTTTCGGATTCTCTTTCATAGGTGAAGACCTTGACTACCTTCTGCCCATGAATCATCTCCTCAATGAAGCCGTTGGTCTTTCCCAAGGATTTCTGCTGTTCCATAAAATACGTACCGCTTCGTTTGGCAATCTTGGAGGTAATCCACAGCATTCCGGAAAGCGAAAGGATAACTACCACCGTCAGTGGCCAGCTTGTAAAGAGCATGGCAAAGAATATGGCTATTACGGTAAGGGACGAGGAGAATATGTTCGGTATGCTCTGGGTCACCATCTGACGCAGGGTATCTGTATCATTGGTGTAGAGGCTCATAAGGTCCCCATGGGCATTGGTATCGAAAAACTTGATGCTGAGGTGCTGCATATGAGCGAACATATCATCCCTGATGGTCCGCAGCGCACCTTGTGCGATGGTGATCATCAGACGGTTGTACAGGAACGTTGCAATGACCCCTGCCAGATAGATACCACCCATCATGGCCAGGGCCTTGAGCAGAGGAATGAAGGAAGGGTTGCTCTGACTAGAGAGAGGCACGATGAAGTCATCGATCAGGATGCGTAGGAACAGCGACCCCCCGACGCCTGCTAATGCACTTACCACAATACAGAGAAGGACGAGAATGAAACGCTTCTTGTAGGGTATGAAAATATACTCAATGAGCCGTCTCATCGTATTTTTATCGAGTTTTGGTTTTTTATTTTTTTTCTTGTTTGCCATCATCATGCCCCCTCCCTACTCTGGGAGTCGTAAATCTCACGATACATCTCACTCTTGGTGAGCAGTTCGTCATGGTTTCCTACTGCTTGGATCCTGCCCTTGTCGATGACCACGATCTGGTCTGCATCCTTTACAGAGTTAATCCTCTGGGAGATGATAATCTTGGTGGTATCCTTGAGCTCATTTCTGAAAGCACGTCTGATGAGGGCGTCGGTCTTGGTGTCTACAGCGCTGGTCGAGTCATCCAGGATGAGAACCTTCGGTTGTTTCAAAATCGAACGAGCAATGCTGAGTCTCTGTTTCTGCCCTCCTGAGAGGTTGGATCCGTCTTGCTCAACATGGGTTTCATATCCGTTTGGAAAACTCTGTATGAAGGAGTCGGCTTGAGTGATCTTGCACGCAGCTACAAGCTGTTCGTCTGTAGCCTCTAGATTACCCCACATAAGGTTTTCCTTGATAGTTCCAGAAAAGAGCACACTCTTTTGCAGAACTACGCTCACAGCGTTTCTGAGGACTTCAAGCTCGTAATCCCGTACGTCACGACCACCTACCTTCACCGAACCTGAGAATACATCGTAGAGACGGGGGATCAACTGGATGAGGCTGGTCTTGCCACTACCGGTAGAGCCTATGATCCCAACGACTTCTCCGCTTTCGATGTGCAGGTTGATATCCTGTAGGCAGAGCTTGTCCTCTCTTTTTGTATAGCTGAAGTTTACCCCGGTAAAATCAATGCTTCCGTCAGCGACGGTTGTGATGGCCCCTTCCTTGTCGAAGAGGTCACTCTTTTCAGCAAGCACCTCTTCAATGCGGAACGCTGAGGCCCTACTGATGGTGATCATGACAAATACCATCGAAAGCATCATCAGGCTCATGAGAATTTGGGATGTGTAGGTGATGAAACTCATCAGCTGACCGGTGGTCATACTGTCACTGACAATGAGCCTAGCCCCCAAGTAGGAAATGATAAGCAAGCTGATATACATCAGCCCTTGCATCAAAGGACTATTGAAGGCAATGATTTTCTCTGACTTGCTGGAATCCTGGTAGATGGAATCGGATACCTTCTTGAACTTCTCAGTCTCATGCTCTTCCCGCACGAATGACTTGACTACCCGTACCCCTCTGACATTTTCCTGCACAACACTATTGAGCTTGTCATAGGTCTTGAACACTCTGACATATATGGGGTAGGCAAATTTAATGATGATGGCCATTCCTATGGCTAATAGGGGGATGGCCCCAAGGTAGACTAAGGAGAGCCTGCCATTTATCCTGCTTGCCATGAAGAAACTGAAGATCAGCATGGAGGGGCTACGTACCGCCATACGAATCAGCATCTGATAAGCCCTCTGCACATTGGTCACGTCTGTAGTCAAACGGGTGATGAGGCTCGAAGAGGAGAACTTATCGATATTGGAGAAGGAGAAATCCTGGATGGAGTAGTACATCTTTTGCCTGAGGTTTTTGGCAAAGCCTGTTGAAGCAATTGCTGCAAAATATCCTGACAGGACTCCAAAGATGAGCGCTACAAGGGCACAGCCGAGCAGTATCATTCCCCAGTACCAGATACGATCCAAATTACCTGCATCTATTCCCTGGTCAATGAGGTTGGCCATCAGGTAGGGAATGAACACATCCATGACAACTTCCAATACCATAAACAGTGATGTCAGAAAGCCGGGTATCCTATAGCCTTTTGTCTGTTTTCTTAAATTCTGTAACATATTGTTTTTCTTTACTCCAAATTCTTCTTGAGCTTTTCTGCTATGACAAAGAATTGTTCTAGTTCCTCGTCAGTCAAACTACTTTGAAGGGTCTGATTGAACTCCTGAAAAAAATCCAGGTGCTTCTTACATAGATCTTGTGATTTTTCAGTCAATGTCACTATGTTCTGTCGTGCATCTGTAGTGCTGGGTGAGCGTGAAATGAGATGGTTGTCCTCCATCCTCCTAAGGATATTGGCAGCCGTGGAGCCACGTATGCCAAATGCCTTTTGGATTTCCCTCTGGGGTATGGACGCTCGTTTGGTCCTTCCGAAGAAACTGAGGATCTGGGCCTGTACCCCGGTGATGGGATTCTCTACCTCGTTGCGTATTCCCTCTTCGACCTTACGGGTAAAGAGGTTGGTGAGAATCTTCAAGGTCAGGGCAATATGCTGGGTATGATGGGGCACAGGTTCTCCTTACTGTTAATTGTTAGCTTGCTAACGATAATAGCCAAGATACTTCTCTTCGACTAGTGTTCTGGAGGAGAAAAACCAGAATGGTATGGTTTATTTTTGCCTTTTCAGGTCAATCTTGGAGAGGTTTCATGCTATACAGAATAAGCTGGGCCCCCCTTTGCAAGGGAGCCCAGATAATGAACGGTACTGTTTTTTCCAACACTGTATGAAAATCTTAGCTATGTAGTCAGCGATAGTAGGCCTTTACGCTAAACCTAGAACAGATCGGCATACGCCTTGAGCACTTCATCGCCTTCACAGCCGTTGAGCACCTTGGTGGCAAGTACCTTACCAAGCTGCACACCCTCTTGGTCGAAACTGTTGAGGTTCCAGGCAAAGCCTTGGAACATCACCTTGTTCTCAAAGTGTGCGAGCAGGGCTCCGAGGGTCTTTGGCTCAAGCTTCTCTGCAAACAATAGGGAAGAGTAGCGGTTACCCTCAAACTGCTTGTTGGGATTCGCGTCCTCTTTACCCTTGGCAAATGCCACTATCTGGGCAACAAGATTTGCCTTGAGCTTGGTCTGGCTAGTTGAGTCCTCTACTACGATGTCCTTACCATATTGGGAAGACGAGAAACCGATGAACTGCAAAGGAATGGTATCTGTGCCCTGATGCAGAAGCTGGTAGAAAGAGTGTTGTCCGTTGGTTCCCGGCTCTCCGAATATGATGGGCCCGGTGCCGTAGGAGAGAGGCTCTCCCTTTCTGTTCACATGTTTGCCGTTGCTCTCCATGTCCAGCTGTTGCAGATGGGCAGGGAAGCGGGTGAGCGCTTGTGCATAAGGCAGTATTGCGGTGGTGGGAAGGCCCAGTGCGTTTCTCAGGTAGAGCCCGATAAGGGCGTCAGCCAAAGCGGCATTCTTGGTGATATCAGTTTCTAGGGCGAGGATGTCGGCTTCATGGGCTCCGTTCAAGAACTGCGCAAATACAGGGTAGCCAAAGGCAAGGGAGAGGATTACACCCCCTACTGCACTGGTGGAGCTGTATCTTCCGCCTACAAAGTCATCGATGTAAAAAGCATCAAGCAACGAGGAGGAAGCGGCTAGGGGACTGGTCTTGCTGGTGACAGCAACCATATGTTTCTCAGCCTCAATACCTGGTATCCCGCTCTCTGTTATGGCCTTGAGAACCAGATCCCTATTGGTAGGGGTCTCCAGTGTTGTTCCGCTTTTTGAGACTAGGATAAACAGGGAGGTTTCAAAATCAAGGTCTTTGAGGACTTCGGCCGCATCATCGGGGTCGACATTGCTGATAAAGCGAGCATCAAGCTGAAGAGTCTTTTCTGCAGTGCACCAACCCTTGAGAGCGAGATAGAGGGCACGAGGACCTAGGTCACTTCCACCAATTCCAATCTGCACCACTGTCTTGAATGGCTTGCCTGTCGAACCGACTATCTTAGCATCGCGTACTTTGGTAGCAAAAGCTTCGATCTTCTTTAGCTCTCCAGTGTAAAAATCACCCTTGTCCTCATCATCTGCTCTAACAGGATCGAGCACTTGGCCTCGGGTAAGGTGGTGTAGCACGAGTCTTTTTTCGCCTGTGTTCATCATCTCGCCATTGAGGACGGCGCGGTATTTTTTAACAAGCTGTTGCTCGTCGGCGAGTTCTTGCAGAACTGCGAGGCTCTGCTTATCAACAGGCATTGCGGCATAGTTGTAGGTAAGGCCTCCGGCAGCGGCGATCTGATAGGTTTTGATGCGTTGTGTATCCAGCACTGTTGCTAGGTCTTTGGGCTGAAGGGTCATCAGGCGGGCATATGCATCTGTCTTGTCAATATTCTTGAATTTCATAGGTTGTCTCCTTATGCAAAAACACCCCTCCATTGTACTAGGAGGGGGCTTGGTCGTGCAAGGCTGTCTACTCTTCAATCTCAGGAATGCGGGTCTTGAAACTATCCTGCAGGTCTTCCTTGTTCATCCCCTCACGAAGGATCACAAAGATGGTATCGTCCCCTGCGAGGGTGCCCAATATCTCGGGAAGGGCAAGGACGTCGAGGGCGATGCCCACGCTGTTTGCATGTCCCGGGCGAGTTTTTATCACTCCGAAGTTTCCTGAGAACTCTATGGAGAGGATTCCTCTTCTCACATCCTGAATATAGCTTTTTTCAGATTCGCTGATCAGGTCGTTGTCTGGCAGCGCATAGTAGTAGCCTGACCATCCATCGGAAATCTTGCCGACCTTCAGCATCTTTAGGTCTCTGGAGAGGGTCGCCTGTGTTACTGAGTACCCTTCGGTCCTCAGCATCTCAAGCAGGGTATCTTGGTTGTCTATCCTGTTACTCTTTATCAGTTCCTTGACAACAGTAAGACGGTTATGTCGTTGCCTCATTGTATGGCTTCTCCTGTCTATCGCATCGAATTGGATATTTATGCGTTATATACGAATAAAGATACAATACTATCGCAAGCAATGCAAGATTGAACGCCTCTCTTTTTTTGATGGAATGCTTGACCGGAGGCTAAGAGTGTAGCATTCTATTCTCAAAGAAAAGGAGTGATATATGGTAATCTTTCTCATTATTCTTGGTATTGTAGTGGTGTTGGCTCTCTATTTTGTGAGTATATACAACCGTTTGGTCAGATTGCGAAACCAGGGCGAAGAGGCAGAGTCTGCCATTGATGCCCATCTGAAACAACGGTATGACCTTGTCCCAAATCTTGTTGAGACAGTCAAGGGATATGCAAAGCATGAGAGTGAGACACTCACCGCTGTCATAGAAGCTAGAAACAAGGCAATGAGTGCCACAGGTACGGTAGAGAAGGATGAGGCCAACAAGGGTTTCTCCTCTACACTGAAATCCCTGTTTGCCCTGAGTGAAGCTTATCCCGACCTGAAGGCAAACCAAGGTTTCCTTGACCTGCAGAAACAGTTGCAGAAGATTGAGGAACAGTTGCTCTCGGCTCGCAAGTACTACAACGCCATCATCAAGCAGTTCAATACGACATGCGAAGTATTCCCATCCTCTCTGGTCGCTTCGATGGCTCACTTGACCAAGAAGCCGTATCTGACCATTGAAGACGAGGCGCGTGCTAACGTGAAGGTGAAGTTTTAATGAATAGAAAAAGAGTCTTGATCCTTATATTGCTTTGGGTAACTACCCTCTCTTTGTTTGCTGCTGATTATGTCTTTGAATCCTATCATATGGACCTGGATGTATCTGCAAGCAATGTATATGCCATCAAAGAGGACATAGTTGTTGATTTCTCGCAGCCTCGGCATGGTATCTATCGCGAGATACCTGTGCGTTTCGGTAAGAAACGTATCAAGGTAGAGAACCTGCAGAGCAGTGACCCCATCATTGAGGATTCAGTCTCTAATGATTATATAACCTTCCGTCTCGGTTCTGCTGACAGTACCGTCATAGGAAAAAAGCCATATACCATCTCATATACCTATGATATAGGGGATGATGGGTATGACGACTATGACGAGCTGTATTTCAACCTGATAGGACCGGGGTGGCAGAGCATCATACAAGAGTTTACTTTTACGATTAGCTTTCCCAAGCCGATCGATCCCGCCATGATCTGGCTTACCGGAGGCGTCTACGGCTCCACTGCAGAAAGGGGGACCTATACACTTTCTGCAGATAGGATGACCCTGACAGGAAAGGCGGAGAACGTTGTCCCCGGAGAGGCCCTTACCATGCGAGTCCAAATGGAGCAGGGCTATTTTACAGGAATGACGGTCCATCGGGACTACACCATACCTTTTTCTATCCTAGCAGTGTTGCTCGCTCTAGCCGCCAGTATCTTTGCTACTATGCTTTTCAGACGGTATGGACGAGAAGAGATGTTTGTACCTGTGGTCCGCTTTGATCCTCCTGAAGGGTTTTCCCCTTTGGAAGTCGGATTTATCGCTGATGGTAAGGTGGATAACAAGGATTTAACCTCTCTTATCTTCTACTGGGCTGACCAAGGCTGTCTTACCATTGAAGAGGAGAGCAAAAAGAAGATTACCTTTAAGCGTGTGAAGGACCCCCAAACTGATAAGAAACATGAGCGAAACCTTTTCAAAGCATTTTTTGCTGCAGGGGACGGGAACGTAGTTACCCTCAAGGATCTGGAAAAGCAGAAGTTTGGCAAGGCTATGGATAAGGCCAAGATGGAGACCCTCTCATATTTCAAGAAAGAGAGGCGCCTAAACGATCCCGTGGCCGAAAAGAAGCGAGTCATCATCTTCCTTATGGCGGCTGTCGTCGTGGTGGCCAATGCCATCGCATCGAGTATCAGCTATCTTGCAGAAGGCACTGTTGCCCTTTTGGCCCTTGGTCTCTTCTGTACGATAATGAGTTCTGTAATGGCCTACAGGCTTACCTCCGACTGGGAGATGCGAGGGAGCTTTTCAAAGCTAATCAAGGTCGTGGCTTTAGTGCTCATCAGTCTTTTTGCCTATATTGCTTCAATCATCATCCTGTACGGGGTGTTGGACAACTCAGCTATTTTTGCAATGCTGATGTCCATAGCTGTTGTTGTCTTCCCTTCGTACCTTTCTTTCTTGGGTGTAGTCACTGCAAAGCGTAGTTCGTATGCCCACAAGATGTTGGAACAGACCATAGGCTACCGTGACTTCATCAGCAAGGTGGAGGTGGACAAGCTCAAAATGATGATCGATGACGATCCTGAGCTTTTCTACCATGTGCTTGGATATGCCACCGTGCTGGGTCTTGAGGATAAGTGGGCCAAGAAGTTCTCTACTATCGCTCTCGATCCCCCCAATTGGTACTACGGGCAGAATCTTGCTTTCAATGCCCTTTTCTACAGCTCCTTGTCTCGTAGGATCCATTCCAACGTTATGGAGCATGCCATCTATTCACAGGCCAAGAGCGGCTCATCCGGTGGGGTTCGTTCCTCCTTTGGAGGAGGCGGCTTCAGCGGTGGTGGCTTCGGAGGTGGAGGCGGTGGTGCATGGTAAAGCCTAAGGTCGAGCGGAAAGAGCTTGCAAAGGGGTGGTACAGACATTTCAAAGGTGGCCTGTATGAGGTTCTCGATACGGTCATCAACAGTGAGACCCTAGAGACTATGGTGCTCTACCGCCCTAAGGACTCTCCTGACCTCTGGGTTCGTCCCTATGAGATGTTTGTCGCCTCTGTTGTCAAGGATGGCCTTCCTGTAAGACGCTTCTCTCCTTTGCTGAAAGGGTAGGAGAAGGCATCTGCCTGACTGAAAGATAGCGAATAGAAGAAAGTGCTATAGATGGAGAAAGTAAAACGGAGCCATTCGGCTCCGTTCCCATTACTGAATCATATGGAGAGAAACTGCCTTGACTTTAGTCTCGGTAGTTGTTGCGTTCCGGGCGAGGTTTTGCAATAGCCTCGTTTACACGAAGGTTACGCCCAGCGAAGTCAGTTCCATCGAGCTGGGAGATAGCTGCATCCGCTGCTGAATCCTCTTCCATCTCTACGAAAGCAAAACCCTTGGGGCGGCGAGTCTCGCGGTCAATGATGATATTAGCACTAAGTACTGTACCGTACTGTGCAAACAGGTCCCGAAGATCTTCTTCGGAAGTGTTGTAACTCATGTTACCAACATAGATTTTCTTTGCCATTAAAGCATCCTTCACAGGCTATGCCTGTATACTACAATAATTGCTCTATTGGGCGCAGTCTCGAACTTTTACCTGTCTATTGGAGCGATTCAGTAACGCACATGTAAAATTATAGATAACGGACCGGCTGCAACACAAAACTAAAGCAAATTAACGATATCATGGGGCTGTTACGCTGTCAATTCTTGGCTACGACAAATTTTTGATATTTACAACGCATTCGACCCTTGCATTTCTTCCCCCATATCATCATGATACTTGACATGAATAGTAATATTGTCGGATTAATTGCTTCCTTTGCCTTTCTTGGTTTGGTCATTGCTTTTGCCATCGTTTTGGGTAAAAAGACGACCATAAGCAGTGAAACCATGCGTAAAATTGTCCATATAGGTGTTTCCAACTGGTGGTTCCTTGAGATAACCTTTTTTACAACGTTATCCTATGCTCTTGTCGGCCCTATCTTTTTCATCGTATCCAATAGCTTATTCACCTTCCTTGACTGGGGCAGGTTCATCGGTATGAACGATAGGAAACGTAACTACGGCCTGATATATTTCCCTGTGACCTTGTTGCTTTTTGTTGTGCTACAATATCAAGGGATCCTGCCTCCCATTGCTTGTACCATCGGGGTGCTGGTCATGGGGTATGGTGATGGCCTAGCTGCCCTGATAGGGCGTAAATGGGGAAAGCGCAAACTGAACATTCCTAGTGGAGGGAAGACCTGGCTTGGGACCTTGGTCATGTTTGTGGTGAGTTTTATCATTACGTTCGTTGCCCTGGTGATAGCATCCCTTTCCCTTGGAAAATCCCTTGGAGTTGCCTTGCTTATAGGGGTGGTCTCAGCCTTTGTGGAGGCGATAACACCTTTGGGGTTGGATAATCTCAGTGTCCCCTTGCTTGCAGCATTCCTAGTAGGAGTTTTCGTATGAATCTTGTTCCCTCTTCCGGCTCTTTTACCAATATGTTCGATCTCTGGTTTTTTGCCTTACCGTACTCATTCTGGTATCTCGTTGTTATTATGCTAACCTTTTCCTTGGTATCCTATAAGGCGAGACAGCTAACCGCCAGTGGTGCGATAGTTGCTTTTTTTATAGGGTTTGGTACTACATATTTTCTGGGCTTTGGGGCTTTGACCACCTTGTTGCTTTTCTTCTTGTTTGCAGGGGTTCTTAGCAAATTCGCAAAGATACGCTCCAACGCTGATGCAGGGAAGATCCAGAAGAAGGGCAGTTGTCGTGATGGGATGCAGGTGTTCGCCAATGGTGGTATGGCCCTCATAGCGGCAGCTCTGTATGCACTTTCCCCTTCTATTGTAGCCTTGGTGATGTTCGGCTCCAGTGTGGCAGAAGCGGCAAGTGATACCTTCGCCGGTGAGATAGGTATCCTTTCCAAGTCAAAACCCATATCCATCATAACAGGACGGAAGATGAAGCCAGGGCTCTCTGGGGCGGTCAGTGCCCTTGGAAGTGTTGCAGGTCTGTTGGGTTCTCTGTTTGTCGCACTCTATTGGATGAGCAATTTCTTCCCCCTTGAGGGAAAAAGTTTCGCCTACGCCTCGATAGTTGCTGTCAGTGGATTTTTCGGATGTTTAATGGATAGTGTGCTTGGAGCTACCGTTCAGGCCCATTATTATGACCAAGAGCGTGACTGTCTTACCGAAAATCCTACCCTAGAAGGGAAGAAGCTGCCTTTGGAGCGTGGAATTCGATGGATCGACAACGATCTGGTAAATTTGATGAGCAATGTCATTGCAACTTTGCTTGGAGCCTCTCTTGTCCTTGTTATAGGATAAATACTCGTTTCTACTTGCTTCTCTCCATTTTTATTTGTATGTTATTTTACGGTGGGATTGAATATGGCCCTCCTAGTATATTTTAGACCACATATTCTTAAGTGAGGATATTTAGTATGGCAAAACAATTGCAGTTTAACGAAGAGGCACGTAAATCTTTAGTCGCCGGTGTCGAGAAGATTTCCCGTGCAGTCATGGCAACCCTCGGTCCAAAAGGCCGCCTGGTTGTGATCGATAAGAAATTTGGTGCTCCTACGGTAACCAAGGATGGAGTTTCTGTTGCTCGTGAAGTCGAGCTTGAGGACCCGTTTGAAAACATGGGTGCTCAGCTTCTCAAGGAAGTAGCAACCAAAACTAACGATGTTGCAGGCGATGGCACCACCACCGCTACTGTTCTCGCTTGGTCTATCACCAAGGAAGGCATGAAAAGTGTCGCAGCCGGAGTAAACCCGATGGGTATCCGTCGTGGCATTGACAGGGCTGTCTCCGATTCTGTTATAGAGATCAAGAAACAGGCAAAGATGATCAAGGACAAGGAAGAGATCGCACAGGTCGCCTCCATCAGCGCCAACAATGACCGGACCATCGGCGATGAGATCGCCAATGCAATGGAAAAGGTCGGCCTTGACGGTGTCATTACCGTTGAAGAGTCCAAGACCATTGAGACAACCACAGATTTCGTGGAAGGCATGCAGTTTGACCGCGGATATCTTTCCGCTTATTTCTGTAATAACCGCGATACCATGACCACTGTGATGGATGATCCCTTCATCCTTATCTACGACAAGAAGATTTCTAACATGAAGGAACTGCTTCCTATCCTGGAGAAAGTCGCACAGACTAACAAACCCCTGCTTATCATTGCAGAGGATGTCGACGGCGAGGCTCTTGCCACACTGGTTGTAAACAGTGTGCGTGGGATTCTTAATGTTGTTGCTGTCAAGGCTCCTGGCTTCGGCGATCGCCGCAAGGCAATGCTTGAGGATATCGCAGTACTCACCGGCGGTGAGGTTATCAGCGAGGAACTCGGCCTGAAGCTTGAGAATGCAGACCTTACCCAGCTTGGTAGGGCGAAGAGCATCAAGGTTGAGAAAGAGAACACCACCATTATCAATGGTAATGGCAAGGCTTCTGACATTAAGGACCGCATTGCTCAGATCAAGGCTCAGATCGGCGATACCTCCAGCGACTACGACCGTGAGAAATTGCAGGAAAGACTTGCAAAGCTTGCAGGTGGAGTTGCTGTACTGAACGTCGGTGCTGCTACAGAAGTAGAGCTTAAAGAAAAGAAGCACAGAGTTGAGGATGCCCTCAGCGCAACCCGAGCTGCCATCGAGGAGGGAGTAATTCCCGGCGGTGGTGTTGCTCTTGTCCATGCTGCAAAGGCTCTTGGCGAGTATGACCTCTCTAAACTTACAGAAGAGGAGAAGGTCGGCTACAGGATCGTACGCCGCGCTCTTGAGGAGCCTATCCGCCAGATTGCAGAGAATGCAGGCCTGGATGGCTCGCTCATTGCTGACAAGTGTAAGCATGAAGCCGCTGGCATGGGATTCGATGCTGAACGCCTCAAATGGGTAAATATGTTTGAGAGTGGTATCATCGATCCGGTAAAGGTTACTCGCAGTGCGTTGCAGAATGCTGCATCCATCGCTGCTTTGATTCTTACCACCGAATGCGCTATTACTGATATCCCTGCTCCGGCACCTCAAATGCCTGCAGGAGGAGACGGTATGGGCGGTATGATGTAAGGTTGTTTCGAGAAGAAGGCCGCAAAGAAGTAATTCTTTGCGGCCTTCTTCATGTTTGTTGCATTTTAGAGCGAATGGAAAAACTTGACTACCATAGCTTGAACATGCTACTTTAACCGGTACTTGGAAAATTTGTTGTAAAATATCATTTACACCAGTTTCCTACATCCGAGTTCTATCAAAGTGAGGATATATCCATGTTGTCATTACTTAGCGCAATGGCCACCCCCGAGGGTGGAGCAAGTTCTTCTGGTTCCATGATGACCACGTTCGTAACATTTGGGCTCATCATCGTCATCTTCTATTTCCTGATCATTCGTCCGCAGAAGAAGCGGGATAAGGATACCAAGGAGATGCTCGCATCGATTAAGAAGGGCGACAAGGTCGTTTCCATCGGAGGAATCCATGGTACCGTCGTTGTTGTAAAAGAGACTACAGTTGTAGTTAAGGTTGATGACAATACTCGCCTTGAGTTCTCCAGAAGTGCGATTAGCAGTATTGTTAACCGTAAAGCTGAGACTGCTTCTTCCAAGAAAAAAGCCCAGGTTGAAAAGACTGTAGCCCCTGAGGCCCCAGCTGAGAAAACCGTTGCTGACGAACCTAAAGCTCCTAAGGCACCTGCTGCTACTAAAAAGAGTAAGGCAAAGGCAAAGAAAGAAGCTACTGATGCGACCGTTGTTGAGACGGCCCCCGAAGTTGACACTGAAAAATAAACTATAGAGACAATCTGGAGAGTATCATGAAAAAACGGAGTCGTCTGGTGATTGTTCTGCTGGTGATCTTGATGTGTGGGTTCTTTTTGTATCCTACAATCATGTGGTACGGTGGGGTACCTCAGAGCACCAAAGAATTGGCAACAGGCTCGAACGTGCAAATCAAGGAATATTCACGCGGACAAGCTTCGCGGGACCTTCGTGCATTAAAGGAATTGGTGGCGAAGGATCCCCTTACCACTCTTCCTAGCGAGTATGGATATCTGAAAGTACAGGCAAAGGTCAATTATAAGGCCATGAAAAAACCTGTTCCTAAGACATGGACTATGGAAGCCCTGTTTGGTGGGTTCTACAATGAGCAGGATCTCTTTGATACCTGTGAAGAGTATTATCGCACCGACCTTCTTGACCTCAAGAAATTGAGTGGCAAGGCTTTGCAGCTTGGTCTGGACCTTAGGGGAGGCATGAGCATTCTTTTGGAAGCTGATGTCAAATCCTATGAGGCAAAGAGAGGCGATTCTGCATCCTCAGCCCAGGTCAGTGCCGCTGTCAAACAGGATATCGAGATCCTGGAGAAGCGCATCGACCAGTTTGGTGTCAGCGAACCTGTCATCAGGTTGCAGGGAACAGATCAGATTCTCATTGAAATTCCCGGTGCCGCTGACCCTGAGAGGGTGAATTCCTTCCTCAGAGGCAAGGGCTCCTTGGAGTTCAAGATTGTCGACACTGCCCTCACCGATGAGCTTACCGCCTTCTATAAGGCTAACCCTTCTGAAGTGTATACCGATACCGGTGCCCTGAAGCAGCCCGAGTTCCTCCCTGCAGGTAAGCTTGCAGCTGGATACTATGTAAGCGACAGCTACGGCATCGATGAATTAGAGCGCTATGTGGTCATTGAAGAAGAGGTCGGACTCGACGGCAGTCATCTGGAAAGTGCAACTACAAGTACCGATGGTATCACCGGACGTCCTGTGGTCAACTTCCAACTTGATAGCGTCGGTGGTGATGTCTTCTACAAGCTGACATCCACACACGTCAATGAGACGATGGCAGTAGTCATGGACGGCAAGGTAAAGGCAATGGCAACTATAACTCAGGGAATTCGTAGTTCTGTACAGATTTCTGGGTTTACAGCTGCTGAAGCAAATGACCTTGCTATTGTTCTTCGCACTGCGGCCCCTCCTATTGAGCTGACTGTTTCCAGCCAGCAGGCTGTCGGAGCAACACTTGGAGAGGATGCTGTTAGCGCAGGCCTGAAGGCTATCGCCCTCGGTCTTGCTCTGGTTGTCGTCTTCATGTTTGCCTATTACAGCCTCAGTGGCTTGATTGCCAACCTTGCTCTGTTGTTTAACATGGTCATCATGATATCCGTGCTTTCCGCCTTTAACTTTACCTTGACCCTTACCAGTGTGGCAGGTCTTATCCTGACCCTCGGTATGGCTGTCGATACCAACGTAATCATCTTTGAGCGTATCAAGGAAGAGA
>CAXYZP010000010.1:0-19669 GCA_964293175.1 uncultured Sphaerochaeta sp. | reverse complement strand
TTAAAATTTCCACTGCTCTTTCCTCACCTAGAGCTTCCCTCATTTTTTCAGCTTTCTCCTCTTTCAGCATGCAAATGGACACCTCCTCGCTCACAACCTTCACTCCAAGCTTGTGCGGTTGAACCAATTTGCTACCGGCTTTACTGCCGGCAAGAAGATGGGTGGTCTTGCCTGTAACTGAAGTAGTCGTCCTTCCCCCCCGCTTTTCAATCTCTTCCAAAGCAAGGGAACGGGGATTAAACCTTTCAAACGATCCGGTAACACACCAGCTCTGATCTGCAAAGCTCTGTTCGAAAGCGGGACCTTCCGAGCTCTTTTCTTCAAACTGCAGGCCTGCTTGGCGCAAAGCCTCTATGCGAACTCGCATACCAGGATCTTTGAGGCCATCGATAAGCAGACGGGCACTCTTAGGCCCAATCTGTTTGATGGAAGTAAGAGTCTCCTCATCATCGCGGTCTGCAATATCTAACAGTGCATCCATGCTGGAGAATCCGTTCTCCACCAAGAGATCCGCAGCCTTCTTGCCGATCTCACCGATACCCAGAGAGACAAGCACACGCCTAAAGCTCTGGCTTTTGCTCTTCTTCACCCCGGCCATGATAGCGGAGATTTTCTTCTCCCCAAAGCCCGGCTGATTACTAAGGGCCCTCTCGTAGTCGAGGGTATAGATATCACTCACATCCTTGAGCAGGCCAAGGTCGATAAGTGTGGTGATGGTCTCAGGGCCGAAAGAATCGATGTCCATCTGAGCCTTCCCCACGAAAAACTTCAACCGGGAGCTTACCTGGTCAGGACAGGCGGGATTGGGACAGAAGGTATGGGCTCCTCGGACCACTAAGGTGGTAGAGCAACTAGGGCAGGTTTCGGGTAGAGACCAGACTTTGTTCCCCTCTTCGTTCTTTTCTATAACCCGCTCTACAGCGGGGATTACATCGCCACGTTTGGATATCTCGACGCTGTCGCCGATAGAGAGTTCCAACATATCTATATAATCTTGGTTGTGCAGCGTGATATTGGAGACGGTCGATCCTCCGACCAGAACAGGAGTAACCCTGGCGACAGGGGTAATCCTTCCCGTCCTTCCTACCTGCACATCTATGCTCTCAACCACCGTCTGTGCCTGGGGAGACTCAAACTTATAGGCGAGGGCCCACCTGGGGTGATGCTCGGTATAGCCAAGAGACTCTCGGACCGAAAGCTCGTTGACCTTCATGACCAGGCCGTCTATCTCATAGGGAAGGTCCGCCCGTCTGGCTGTGTGTTCCTGCACATAGCCGTCAAAATCATCATAGGAGAGGGCTTTCCCCTCTAGAGAGGCCTTCTCCAACATCTTTTCTGCATCTTTCTTATCTTTGCAGAAGAGGGCTATATTCGGATTGAGGGAGAACCCATAGGATGCCAGCTTGGCGAGTATCGAAACATGATCGACAAAAGGATGCTCACCTTCCCAGAATCCTTCGTAGACAAAGATCCTCAAAGGAACCTTTGCAACCTCACTGCTTTTTATCCGCCTGATGGTCCCTGCCGCAAGGTTTCTGGGATTGGCATAGGGGGTCTCCATACGCTTGTTCAGCATGTGGAACTCTTCCTTGGGAAGAAAAACCTCTCCACGGACAGCAAGGTCTACCTCTTCGGTAAGTCGCAGAGGTATGGAGGAGATGGTCTTCAGGTTGGCTGTAACATCATTGCCCACCAAGCCGCTGCCCCGGGTCACAGCCCTAGCGAGCAGACCTTTTTCGTAGTACAGGACGATGGACACCCCGTCCATCTTCTCTTCCACCACAAAGGAGAGATCCTGGGCAACCTTGGCCTCTGTCTTGGTCATCCAGGAAGATACATCCTCACTCTTGTACGCCTTGTCGAGGCTCAAAACCGGGATGGTATGCGCGAAATCAGGGAATTCGCTGCTCAGGTCGCTTCCTACCCGCTGGGAGGGAGAGTCTGGAAACCTCAAATGGGGATGCTCACTCTCCAATGCTTGTAGCCTGTCGAAGAGGCGATCATACTCAAGGTCACTCACCAAAGGGCGTGCATCTACATAGTAGGCTCGCTGGTATGTTCTTAACCGGTCGGAAAGATTTTCTATCTCCAGACGAGGGTCTGTCTCATGGATATTCATGCACCCATGGTACTCTTCCTCACCCATGTTTTGCAAGCGGAGGATTCGCTTTCTCTCATTGCAGATAATGGGCCAACATGGTATCTTTCTTAGCGAGAGAGGAAGACATACCATGGCAGACAAGAGAGAGCCCATTCACAAAGCGAATTTGCTTCACGGCATAGTCATAACCTCTGCCATCGATGTCGGCAAGATCAGCGAGATACAGGTGCCGACATTGGACAACAACTATGTGCTGGTGGCGGCTCGCGACATCCCGGGAACCAACCGAATACGGGTACTGGACAATGCAACCACGCTTCTTACCTCGTCACAGATTTCTTATCGTGAGCAGCCCATCCTTGCCTTATTTGGCTATGACAGCGAATCGGTGCAACTAAAAAGCAGGGATATTGAGATTTCCTACGAGGAACCGTCAGAGCAAGAGGCTCCTTCTTCTAACATCTCTAGCAAATCCGAGCAGATAATCTCCGCTCCCTTCACCTATCGTTATGGCAATATGGAAACAGCTACCTCGGACGAAACACTGCTGACTATGGATCGCACCTATCGCTTCAGTGGCAACGGCTATAACAATAGCAACATCACACGCATAAGCGTCGATTACGAAGAGGATAAGCTACATGTCTACCTACCCACCCAATGGCCGGCCCATGTGCGCGAGACCATCAGCGAAGTCACCACCATTCCCAAAAAAAGAATTGTCATACCTCGCCAACCCTTTTATGCACCCCATGACGAGATGTTGCTCGGCCCTACACAGCTTGCCGCTATCGCTTGTGTCGCCTCGATCAAAGCCAAAGGGCCTGTCCAGCTGCAATGCAAGATAGAAAACCACAGACCAGAGATAGCCATCGAGCGAAAAAGCTGGTATTTCTCTGATGGGAAACCTCAGGCCGAAGCCATATCGGTGAGTGTAGACCAGGGAAGTGCCCCCCTTTTTACCGAGGAGATGTCCAACCAGCTTATAGCAGGGCTCGTACCTATCTACCCCTTGGAAGCCCTTTCTATCTCCATCTCCTTTATAACCAGCAACAAGCCACCCGCCCACTTTTTTGGAGACTTGGGCTATTGTGAGGCCCTCGCCACTACTGAGAGCCACTACAATGAAATAGCCAGACTTACCGGGTACACCTCCTATGCATGGAGACTGAAGTATGCTTCTGAAAGCAGTACGCATCTGCCGGTTATCAAATTCGACAAGCTTGCAAAACTCAAGGATGTCATCACCGATGTAGCTACCCGTTCCGACTTCCAAAGAAAGAGCGCTGCAGAGGAGCTACAACTAAACATGAAGATACGCCTCTCTACATTCTTCAACTACAGCAGGGGAGCCGCTTTGGCATGCGCAGCAGGCATTAGCGGCTTCAGCAGCGAGTGCAAGAGTCTGCCTCAGCAGTCAGTGCAGGTACAGCTCAACCCCAACAATAAAGTGGAGTGCAACACCTCCTTCTACACCAACGGGGCGAGTGTGGAAATATGGAAGCAGATTATCTGTGAAGAACTTGGCGTTGAGAAGGGAAACATCTCCTTTCCCGATGATGATCAGGAAATGCTTGATAGCGGGCCTTCGGTACTCTCGGCAAATAGCGGACGTATGCCCCAACAGATACAAAGGGCATGTGCCCAGATCAAAGAAAAACGATTTGTCCAGCCACTGCCCATCTGTGAAAGTGTGCTCAATGCCCGCATGGGAGGGGCCAAAGGCTCCTTATTCCTTTCCAATAGTTGGGTCGCCCTAGCCCTTGAATTGGAAATACAGACAGTCACCCTCCATCCAGTAGTACGCAATGTCTGGGTTTCAATCGCCACAGGCAGAGTCTTTGATGAACACGCGCTTCGTAGCAAAATCCGTCACACCATCGTAACCACTCTCAGAGAAGGCGGAGCCCTTCTTTCCAGTGACAAGAGCTTTACCATAGATATTGTCATTAAAGAGGAGGGAGAGCTGATATCCTCCTCGGTGACCAGTGCACTGAAGGGCATTGCCACAGCGGCGTATGTATCAGCTCTCCAACAGGCCTTGGGTTCTCATATTCCCAAAGTTCCAGTGACCGGGGAGACGATTCTTGAAGTGATGAGGTCAAACAAATGAAAATAGAGTGTACCATTGACGGCAAAGCCCTCTCTCTCTCTGTAAATTCCAACAAGCCGCTCTCGCTCATCCTCATGGAGGATGTCGGCAACCACTCGTTGCTGTGCCACTGTAAAGGGGAAGCGTGCGGAAACTGTATAGTCCTGCTTAACGATGAGGCAGTGCTTAGCTGCGTCATCCCCGCCTTTCGCCTAAAGGATGCGACGATCAGCACATTCGAGAGCTACCAGAAGACCCGACTGTGCAGGGACATTGAGAGGGCTTACCAGCGAAATGGCAACACACCCTGCCCCAACTGCTACGCATCCAAGACCCTGATAATAGAATCCATCCTGCAAGGTCTTACCAACATGCGCTCCACCAGAATAAACGCCCCCATGATGAGTCGCCCAAGGCCAACGGCAGACGACTCATTGGATGAACAGGCCATCATACAGGAGCTCAGCCTGAACACCTGCCAGTGTATGCATATGAGTGAACTTGTGCAGATCGTAGAGACAGCACTTACCTTTAGGAGGCGCAAACGTGTACGAAGGAATTAGGTCGCCCATCATCCATACACCAAAGACACAAAACGAGTTCAACACCACCATCCTGCGCTACCCCAACTCCCAGATATGGGCAGGGGGTACCTACATCATGAGCCAAAAGGAGTACTACCCCAGTGACTCCAAGGATGCCATCATCGACCTTGGCGGAATGGAAGAAATGAAGAAGATCACCCGTAACGACCGTTTTGTCGAGATAGGATCGATGGTCAGTGCCTCTCAGCTGCTGTATGCAGGTAAACTCATCCTCCCTGAGATTCTTCAGCAAACCCTGCAGACCCTTGCTTCACAGATTGTCAGACGCCAAATCACCATCGGTGGTTCGCTGTGCATCCCCGATGTAAGGCTCGCCCTATCCACCACTTTGGCAATCCTCGATGCGTCCGCTGAGTTCAAGTTCTACCAGGGAGGCAAAGTGTCCACCCATTGGATTCCTGTTGCCCGGATGTACGACAAGGCGGGCAAGCTTGCCCTCGGAGCAGAAAATGCCCTGATGACAAGGATTCGCATAGGTCTGGACTATGGGGATTTCCACTCGTTCATGACCGTTGAGGACCCTATCCGGAACACGGACAAGTGTGTTATATTCGCCTTCCAGGCCAAGCGGACACAGAACTCACTGAGCAAGGTACAGTTCTGTATGAATTTTCCGACGAAAGCCTTTCATATGAGCAAGGACCTTGAGTCAAAAATCTCCTCGCTCACCCTACCCATACACCCAGAACGGGTAAACACGATTTCGTATGAGCTGGTTGCCGAACTGAAGAAACAACACAGCACTATCACCGAACTGCAGCTTGAAAGAGGACGAAGAATGCTTGAATCTGTTCTTCATAGATTGAACTCAAAGGCCCTGCAAACGTAATTATTTGGAGCATATCTCATGGAAGAACAACTGGTAGAACACGTATACGAAAATTATACCCACCTGCATAACCATACGGACTTTTCTCTTCTCGACGGGGCTGCCCCGATCGATCGCTATATGGCTAAGGCAAAAGAGCTGAACATGAAAAGCCTCGCTATCACCGACCATGGAAACATGTTCGGCGCCTTGCGCTTTTATTTTGCTGCAAAGGAAGCTGGCATCAATCCCATCATAGGATGTGAGTTTTACGCCAACCCCAAAAGTCGTTGGGAGAAAACGATGGTTGCAGGTAAAAAGCCCCACCAATACCACCTCATCCTGCTTGCAATGAACGAGAAAGGGTATCACAACCTCATGCATCTCAACTCCCAAGCCTATACCGAGGGGTTCTACTTCAAGCCACGGATCGACGATGAGCTCCTGCTCAAATATAACGAGGGCCTGATTTGCCTCTCGGCTTGCCTAGGGGGAGAGATCTTACAGAACTTGCTGCACAACCAGTATGATGAGGCGAAGGAGCGTGCCCTCTGGTTCTCCTCTGTCTTTGATGACGGACGCTACTACCTTGAAATGCAGGACCACGGCCTGGCCGAACAGAAGAGGACCAACCCCATCCTGAAAAAACTCAGCGATGAGACAGGCATTCCTCTGGTCTGTACCAATGACATCCACTATATCGAGAAAAGCGATGCCAACGCCCAGGACCTACTTTTGTGCATTGGGACCAACTCCAAAAAGAATGATCCCGATCGCATGCGCTTTCCCAGCCCTGAATTCTATATGAAGAGCCACCAGGAGATGCAGGACCTTTTTGCCTGGTGTCCTGAGGCACTCTCCAACACCCAGAAGATCGCAGAAAGGTGCACTATAGAGCTTCACCTACCCGGGCCCCTCCTGCCTGAATTCAAAGTGCCCGACAACTTTGAAAGCCCTTCGGAGTATCTGCGCCACCTCTCAAACGAAGGGCTGAAAGAACGCTATACGGTGATAACAGAAGAGTTGCAGACCCGACTGGACTATGAACTCGATGTAATCATCAATATGACTTTCGAAGGATACTTCCTTATCGTCATGGACTACATACAGTGGGCAAAGGACCATGACATCCCGGTAGGCCCCGGACGAGGCAGTGGTGCCGGCTCGATCGTCGCCTATTGCCTGGGCATCACCAATGTCGACCCCATCAAATACAACCTGCTCTTTGAGCGGTTCCTCAACCCCGACCGTGTCAGTATGCCTGACTTTGATATCGACTTCTGCTATGAAAGAAGGCAGGAGGTTATCAACTATGTCACCGAGCACTACGGTACAGAGCGTGTTGCCCAGATAGCAACGTTTGGAACCTTGAAGGCAAAGGCTGTAGTCAAGGACGTGGCAAGAGTACTAGATATTCCCTACGACGAGTCGAACAGTATCTGTAAACTTATCCCTGAAGATCCCAAAATGAACCTTACCAAGGCTTTTGAGATGAGCAAGGAACTTGTCGAGCTGGAAAAGCGAGGCGGAATCTATGCAGAGCTCTTTGATGTCGCAAGGAGGCTTGAGGGACTAAACCGACACACATCCACCCATGCTGCGGGGGTGGTCATCGGCAAGGAGGACCTGGTCAACTATGTACCCCTCTACCGTGATGCCAAGACCGGAGCCATCTCGACGCAGTACACGATGGATCTCATCGAGGAGTGCGGTCTGGTAAAGATGGACTTTTTAGGTCTTAAAACCCTGACCTTGATAAAACATACCGAAAACCTGATTAAAAAAAGGGAACCCTCCTTCAGGGCCGCTGATATAGATGAGAAAGATCCCAAGACATTTGCCATGCTCTCCCGTGGAGAGAGTGCCGCTATCTTCCAATTTGAAAGTGCCGGCATGCAAGGCATCCTCAAGGATGCCCAGCCTTCGGATATTGAGGACCTGGTAGCCCTCAACGCCCTCTACAGGCCCGGCCCTATGGCATATATCCCCCAATTCATCGGATCTAAGCGAGGCAGACAGCCCATAACGTATGCAGATCCTGAGCTGGAAGAGGAACTCAAGACTACCTATGGCGTCATAGTCTACCAGGAACAGGTCATGAAGGTGGCTCAGATCATAGCCGGCTATTCGCTAGGTAATGCTGACATCCTCAGGCGTATCATGGGTAAGAAAAAGGTTGCGGCCTTGGCAGAGGAAAAACTCAAGTTCATCGCAGGGGCCAAGGCCCTTGGAAGAACTGAAAAACATGCAATTGAGATTTTTGAGATGCTTGAGCCCTTTGCAGGATATGGTTTTAACAAGTCCCATGCGGTTGCCTATTCCTTGGTTGCCTATCAGACGGCCTTCCTAAAGGCAAACTACCCTGCAGAGTTCTGGGCGGCAAACCTTACCAACGAGATGAATAACCCGGACAAATTTGCCGAATACCTGCAGGTTGCCAAGGACCAGGGCCTTGATATCATGCCCCCTTCCATCAACTATTCGGACAAGCACTTCTCGGTAGTAGGCACCAAGATTGTCTACGGCCTAGCCGGTATCAAAAATGTGGGAGAAGGGGTTGTCGAGGTCTTTGTAGCGGAGCGGGAGAAAAACGGTCCATACAAGGATTTTCTGGATTTCCTTACCCGCATAGACTCACGTTCTAGCAATTCCAAGCTCCTTGAGTCCCTTATCAAGGCGGGAGCCTTCGATACAATGGGTTTCAATCGCCCTACACTGTTGGCCAATGTAGCTGCTGCTGTTACCTATGTGCAAAAGCGTCGTGAAGAACGTGCATATGGGCAGATATCTCTTTTTGATGAGGAGATTGAGGCTCAGATGGATACCTTCACCATGACAGAGGTTGAGGACTGGGCCATCAACGAGAAACTGGAGACGGAGAAAGCCCTGCTTGGCTTCTATATCTCGGGCCATCCGATGGATGCCTTCAAGAAGGCCATCTCTGAAAGGGTGACGGTAAATACGGCAAAGCAGGAGGCTCTTCCCTTTGGCAGGCCGACCAATGTCATCGCCATGGTCACCAACATTAGGCCATACACCACCAAAAAGGGTGATGTTATGGCGTTCCTTCAGCTTACCGATCTGAATGCTACCTTTGATGCCACCCTCTTTCCCAAGTCTTTCGAACAGTTCAAGGAGATCCTGCATGTGGACGGCATATACGGCTTTACAGGGAACTTCGACAACTCTCGGGGAGGAGACAAAGTATCCTACCTGATCGAGTCGATATTCACCAATCCAGAGGACCTAGCGCCCATGGCTGTTACCAAGTGCCATATCGTACTGGAAAAGTCCTTTTGCAGTCCCGAGAAGCTGACGATGCTTCGTGACTCTTGCCTCTCTTGGGAGGGAAATTGTAGGGTGGAACTTATCATACGGGAGGGAGAAGGTTCCGATAAGGACATCATTTCCTGCGGCAGTGAGTTCAAAGTGCGGTATTGTGATGATTTTGCTAAAGAAGTACGCGATAATTCGGCAGTTATGGATATTTGGTTCGACTAATAAGAAAATGTTGGGTATCTTACCCATGGAGGATTTACTATGGATAACACCTATAAAAGTGGAGGGCTTCTCTCCTTTAGCAGCGCTCCTGAATGGCTGATGAGCATAGCCGCTTTTCTAGCCGCCCTCATTTCTCTCTATTCGCTCTTGATTTGGGTGAGAATTGTCCTTACGTGGATACGCATCCCAGGACAGAGCGGAGGAAACCCTCTTTCTCACTTTCTAGGAAAGATTGTTGATCCCTATCTCAACTGGTTCAAAGGGATAAGCACGCTCAGGCGCAGTAATATTGACCTTACCCCGCTTATCGCTCTTGCAGTCCTTTCAGTAGTGCAGAGTATTCTCAGGCTCTTCGGTTCTTACGGTAAAATTACCGTAGGCATGGTCTTTGCCCTGATACTTAACACCCTCTGGTCCTTCCTGCTTAGCCCAATCCTCTGGTTTGTCATGGCTTTGCTTGGAGTTCGCCTCTATTTCTGCTATAAGCGTGGCCCTAACACCATCGCATATATCAAGATGGTAGACTCCTTGGTTGATGGCGTCCTCAACTGGGTACAGAGACTCTTCTACAAGGACAAGACTATCAATGACCGGCAGCTGGTCCTGACCAGCCTCATCTTCTTTGTTGTGGTCTACCTTGGATCATCTGCCTTAATCAGGGTTCTGGTCTCTGTCTTCGCGAACCTCTCATTCTGAGCATGGCTTACCTTAGGGCGCTAGGAACAAGCATCAAGACCCTAGGGGGAGTAGGTCCTGCTTCTGCCAAAGCATATGCAGAATTGGGCATCAACACCTACTCCGACCTCCTCCTTTCCTCGCCCAGGGCCTGGGAGGATCGTAGCAAGATCCGCCCTTTGGGTGGCATACAAGAGGGAGAGATGGCGAATACCCTCGTAGAGGTGCTTGCCCATACCTACTTTGGCCAACGAAGTGCCAAAAAGCGTACTCTGAAAATCCTGCTGCGCGATGCCTCGGGGCATGGGGACGGCAGGCTGTCTCTGCTCTGCTTCGGGCGCAACTTTTTGGAAAAAACCATCAAGGTTGGAAATCTCTACTACATCTATGCCCAAGTCTCCTTAAACAGAGGGGAGCTACAGAGCTCCCAGTTCGAACTCCAAAGAGCAACGGAAGACGGAGATTTCCCCTCTTCCTTTGGAGCAATTCTTCCTATTTATCCCTTACGAGGCTCCCTCACTCAAAGGCTTATCAGAGCCAATGTTCAGAAGGTGCTCGATTCAGTGGAGATGTTTGAGGAGGAACTTCATCATGACCTGATCGCAGAACAAGGCCTCATCCCCCTCGATGAAGCCATAAGGGCCTGGCACTTCCCCCCTTCCCTTGCAAAGCATGAAGAGGCGCGCAAGACCCTTGCCCTGGATGAACTGTTCTACCTGCAACTGATCGCACGAAGAAGAAAAGGCTTGAAGCAGGAAGAAATACAACACAGGGCGGCCAACCCTACCAAAATAGAGCTTGCCCTCATCGAAAGCCTTCCCTTCGCCCTGACAGAAGATCAGATAACCGTCCTCCATGAGATTCGTAAGGACCTCAGTAGTGATGTTCCCATGAACAGACTGCTGCAAGGGGACGTGGGTAGTGGAAAGACCTTGGTTGCCTGGGTCACAGCTCTCCATGTCCTTTCCCAAAATGCTCAGGTTGCATTCATGGCGCCTACCGAACTGCTGGCGCGTCAGCATGCAGAATCTGGAGCAAAGCTCCTAGAACCGTTAGGTGTCAGGATGGCTTTTCTTACAGGATCGGTCAAAAGCAAAGAGCGTAAGCTCCTGTTACAGGCCATCGCAGATGGAGAAGTCGATATCATCGTGGGCACGCATGCTCTCTTCTCCAAAGAGGTATCCTTCAAAAACCTAAGGTATGTAATCATAGACGAGCAACATCGCTTCGGGGTTGAGCAGCGTCTTGCTCTGATGGAGAAGGCCGAGGTGCCCGACCTCTTGCTCATGACAGCAACTCCCATTCCCCGCACCCTCTCACTAACGGTATTTGGCAATCTGAACGTATCTACGATCAGGACTATGCCACCAGGAAGGAAAGCTATTGTCACCCATCTGGTGAACGAGCTGAGCCGCAAGAGGATGTACCAGGCTGTCGGGGTGGAGTTTTCCCGTGGCCACCAGGCATACTTTGTCTATCCCCGTATCGATGACAGTGGGGAGAGCGACCTACGTGATGTGACGAACATGTACGAATTCCTCAAGGCCGAGTATCCAGGTATCCCTTCAGAACTTATCCACAGCAAGCTCGATGATGAAGAGAAAATGTCCATATTAAAGCGCTATCAGAGTGGAGAGCTCTCTTATCTGGTCTCTACCAGCGTTGTTGAAGTTGGTATCGACATACCCAATGCCACGTGCATGGTGATAGAGCATGCCGATAGGTTCGGCCTCTCTGCCCTGCACCAGCTTCGAGGACGCGTAGGGCGAAGCAGCTTGAGCTCCTACTGTTTCCTTGTTTTTGGAGACCAGCTCACCGATGAGGCGAAACAGCGCCTTACGGTCATGAAGGAGTCCACTGACGGATTCTACATTGCTGAGAAGGACCTGCTTATCAGAGGGCCTGGTGAGATGACAGGGACCAAGCAATCAGGCTTTCTGCGCCTGCATTTTGCATCTCTCACCGAAGACCTGCCTCTCATTGAGTTGGCAAGAGCCGAAGCTGATAGGGTCCTTGAGAAGGACCCCGCTCTCTTGGCTGCAGAGCATGCGGTCATCAGACGGACCCTTGCAGAGGCTCCGCCCTTTGCCTTGGAAACAGCAGAGGCCAACTGAATAAACCTAACTTGCACAAATAGAGGCGAAAACCTATTATGGATAGGATGAGGAAGAAGCTATGCGTATAACCGGAGGAATCTATAGGGGAAGGACAGTTACCTGTCCTCCTGGTATTATCAGGCCTGCCATGGATATGATGAGGGAGTCCCTCTTCTCCATTTTGGGCAACATTGACGGCCTTTCCTGGCTTGACCTATTCACCGGCAGCGGATGCGTAGGCATCGAAGCAGCTTCACGGGGGGCAACTCTTGTGCATGTGGTGGAGAAGGACCGACAGAAAAAAGCTACCATCCTGGAGAACCTTTCCATAGTCGAGAGCGAAATTCAGCTCTTTATGACCGATGTCAACCGATTTATCCCCACTGCCAGACGCCAGTACGACATCGTCTATGCCGACCCTCCCTTTCCTATGGGGGGTAAGGTTGACTTGGCTCGAGCTGTGGATAAGGCGAATCTCCTTACAGAAGGGGGCCTTTTTATCATCCACTACCCTTCTGAAGAGAAGAAAAGCTGGCCTCAGACGATAGGAGCCTTGCAGTTTAATGATGAACGCAAGTATGGACGTAGCATGCTCCGCTTCTATAAGAAACCCAAGGCAGAGGAAAAGACAGATGAAGAATGAGACACTGAGCATCGACGAACATAACAGGGCGCATAGCCAGTTCACCACCTACAGTTATGAGACCGATAGCTTCTTTGATGCAAGGCTTGCATTCTACTTTGAGATCGTACAGGAAGCAGCGGGCAACCACTCGGCAGTGCGGGGTTGCAGTATCCCGACCTTACATGAAGAGGGAAAGACATGGGTTATCACCCGAAGCAAAATGCAAGTGCATCGATACACCCATTGGCCTGAACAGGTCATTGTCGAGACTTGGGCACAAGAGCCCATCAGACTTCACCTCCCAAGGGTAGTACGATCCTTTGATGAACAAGGAGAACCTCTCTTCACGGCAAAGACCTACTGGGCGCTCATTGATTTGGAGAGGGGAAGACCGATACGCCCCTCTACCATGGTCGATCGCATAGGCCTTCCTCCACAAGAAATGCAAATGGACCTCTCTCTTACAGCCCGCCTCACCTATGAGGATTCACACTGCACCACCCTTGTCTCCTACAAACCCAAGATCCAGTACCTCGACACTGACAGCAACCAGCATGTCAACAATATTTCCTATCTCAACTGGGTATTGGAAAGCTTGCCTTCTGAGTTTCGTAACCGCGCAAAAGTAGCCGAAGCCGATGTCTCTTGGATACGGCAAACCTTTAGTGGTGATGATATCACCGTTATGACCGGCAGTGAGGATGAGAAAGTATTGTTTGGTGAAGAGGGGCTTCTCTACCACAAGATAGAACGGAAAGAGAAGGATGGAAGTAAAAGTATTGTATGGGAAGGGACTACTAGGTGGGAGAGTCGAGAAAAGCTTAGAGGAACACCTTCCTGAGGCTCGGATCCTTGCCTAAGAGAAGACCAATGGACTCACGTACAAACAGGGAGCCCGTACGGGTATTAGCTGAATAGTAGCAGTACCAGCACCCTTCCTCGCTTTTATAGTGCAGGTCACAGCTGACAATATAGCGACTTGCCCAACCACGTTCGGGAGTCGGAAGCACAACAGACCGTAAGGAGGGCTTCCAGACGAGGCCGTCAGAACTTTCGATCTGCAACAAGGATGAAGTGGTCTTAGCCCGCTTCTTGTCCCAATGTATCGCACATTCAAAACCAACATACCCATCAGAGGCCTGTACCACCTTGATGCTCCCACATGCCATATTACGGTAGGGATCATCAGGATCTGCTGAGAGCAGGCTCTCCCCCTCATTTGCCAAAGCATACGGACCTTCAAGACGGGAACTCATTGCAAGGGAAAAATGCTTTGTAGCTTTTTGCTTGGTATCTTCAAGTACCACGTGGGAGGCTCCAAAATAGAGACGGTAGCCTTCCTTATCACGGAACAACTGCGGGCGGGAGATCCTAGGCTTTTTCAGTCCGTCGCCTGCAAAAGGGACATCTTTGCTGTCAAGGATAACCTTGGGCTCACTGAAAATGATGAGGTCACTGGATGATCTCATCTCAAAACGACTGGACTTGTTCTTATCTCGGCGCTTTCCCCTCAATCTTTTTTTTAAGGAGGGACAGGAAGCATCATGCTTCTCATAGAGTAGGTACCACATCCCATTCTGCTCGAAGATGGATGGGGAGTGACCTCTGAGCTCGATCATCTTCCTTGGTTCCCAGGAGATGCCATTCTCACTGGTAAAGTGTTCTATCCCCACCCATGTATGACCGAACAGATGCCATTTTCCGTCTGGACTCGCTTCAGGAAAAAGGAAAAAAGGATCGCAGAGCCTTGGCATATACCACTGGCTCTGAATTACCGGTTTGTCACTGAAGGGGAACCAAGAGGTTCTAGTAAAGGCGGCGATCGATGGAGGCATCACTGCTACTCCTCACGACGAGGTTTTTTTCTTTTTCTGGCAAAAAGGGGTGCTAACTTCTCCTCAAGCTCAAAACGCTTGGTCATCCACTTGATGACAACCGAGTAGAGCCAGAAGCTTCCTCCGATACTCACCAGAAAGGAGAGTCCCAACCACAGGGGTACCAAGGAGCTTGTAGGGTCAACAAACCTGGTAATGAGGATAAAGCAGACCAGGAACAAGATGAGCATGAGCACAATGTTGAGGACAGTTGCCGCCAACATAAACCAGACAGTATTTGATTTCTTAGACATCGTTAGTTTCCTTCTTCGTTGTAGGAGTCCATAAGATTGTAATGGCGATCAGGATTCCACTGATTACCAGAGAGGCATCGGCAATGTTCCAGGTAGGCCATCGCTCAAAGCCTAAAAACCCATAGACCTTCACACTGATGAAATCGACCACCCTGAAAGAGCGGAAAATCCTATCTATCAGATTACCAACCCCACCACCCAAAAAGAGTGCCAAGGTCCACCTTTGCAGGCGGGTAAACTCAACTTTCTTGGAGAAGTATAGCATGCTTACCCCTACAAGGAGGAGAATTGGGAGAAAAATGAATCCCACAAGCTTTACCACGGTAGGAAAGCCAACACCCATGCTGAAGGCAATGGCGGTGTTTCGCACATGTACGATAGCAAGAAAATCTCCAAGGAATTGGAATCCTATAGTGTTTTCAGCAATATTTGCCACTATCCAGGCCTTGGAAAGTTGGTCGGCAATAATCACCGCTAAGGTAAGCAGCAGAGGTTTTACCTTGCTTGGTTGTTTTATTTCCATACGAGCCACTATACTACACTCTTTTCCCTTTTGCCTACAGGCCGGAGGGATGATCGAGAAAGAGAATTTGCACACCAAACAGGGCAGAGAGATGTTCACCAAGAGCTTGGACTCCAAAAACCTCGCTTTCATAGTGCCCGCCCCCGATCATAGTGATGCCCTGTTCGAGACAGTCATTATAGACTTGGTGCTCGCATTCGCCTGTAATGAAACAATCAAGTCCCTCCTTAAGGGCTGTGTGGACATCGTCACTGGCTCCGCCACTGACAATACCTACGCTTGTTATCTTATCAGGACCAAAGGCGAGGATGATGGGTTTGGTAAATCCGAGTGCATCAGAGATTTCTTGGGCAGTGAGGGGCTTTGGGAGGTTTCCCTGAAAGCCAATACCCACTCCCTTGAACTGGGCAAAGCTCTGTATGTCCAAAAGACCAAGCAACGAGGCCATCACTGCATTGTTGCCTACAGACGAATGGGCATCGAGGGGAAGGTGTGCGGCATACAAATCTAGCCCTCCATCGAGAAGAGTCTTGATCCGGCTGTAGTGAGCACCGGTAATGGCCATGGGTCTTCCCCAATAGAGGCCGTGATGGACAATGAGCATGTCTGCTCCCCACTGGAGGGCAAGATCGAAGGTCCTTTGGCATGCATCGACAGCAAAGGCAATCTTGGAAACCTCCTTGTCAGGACCACCGACAACCAAGGAGTTGAGCGATGGGTCAAAGGATGAAAAAAGCCCGATAGAAAGGTACTCGTCAAGGTATGTAACCAATTCATTACGTCTCATAGGCTCTAGTATAAAGAGTTGACTTGATTTGTTCCACCTCCTATAGTTCGACCATGGTTGAAAAAGTAACGAAAATACAGAGGCTTCCCTATGAGGAAGCTGCTTTTGACTTCTCAGATGCACTAATCCAAGGGTGTAAGAACCTCGCTATGGAACCTTCTATCGTGGGCCAACCACGAGCTTTACGTTCGTTGGAAATGGGTCTTGCCATACAAAAGGGAGGGTATAACCTCTTTGTCAGTGGCAACTCAGGCAGCGGCAGACTTGAAGCCATCAAGCAAAGTGTGGAGAGATTCAGACTCGACGTCTCCCTTTTACAGGACATCGTCTATGCCCACAACTATCTCCAACCGGATTCGCCTGTCGCCCTTACCTTCCCCCCCAAGGAGGGACAGAGATTCTTTGATGCCATGGAACAGTTAAGCCAGAAGGTAGCCCTGCTTGCACAAGACCGTTCGACCTTTCTGGAAAAGGCGACAGCCCTGGTAAAGAAAAGTGAAACAGAGTTCACTTCTCCCACCCTTTCTGTTCAGTTCAATCACATCCATTCCGATTTGAAACGACAGGCTTCCCACATACAGAACCTCACTGACGAACAACTCAAAAAGGATCCCTTTGCCCGTAAGTATCGGGTAAACCTCCTAGTAAACCATAGCAAGACAACTAAAAGACCTCTCATAATAGAGAACTACCCCACCTTCTCCAACCTCTTTGGAACCCTTGATGAGAAGGCTGATTTTGCCCACTTGGGGCTGCATGCAGGCTCCCTCATGGAAGCTGAGGGGGGATTTATTGTCATAAATGCAGAGGAGCTGCTCTCTGAAGAAGGCCTTTGGGATGCCCTGAAGCGCTATCTCGATGCATCGGCTCTAGCCTTGCAGGCAGACCTCCTGGTCAAGGGAGAATTGCGTAAAGGTCAGATTAGACCCCAGATGACCAAACTCCCTGTAAAAGTCATCCTCATGGGCAATGAGGACACCTTCGATGCTCTGACAGAACACGATGAAAGATTTCTCAATCTTTTCAAAGTTTCTTCACAGTTCGACTTCGCCATGCCATCGACCGAGGAAAATATTGCCAAGAGCATTGCCAACCTAGAGGCATTTACCCAGAAACATACCAAAAGAAAGCTCGATAACTCGGCTTTGTCCCAACTGCTTCGCTACAGCGCCTGGTATGCAGAATCCCGCAATGAGCTTACCACCCAGTTCTCCCAACTCTACGACATCATCATCGAAGCAGACTACTGGGCTGAGGTTGAGAAAAAGGACACTATCGACAGGACGCTCATCCTCAAAGCAAACGAAGAGCGTGACTACTTCAGCAACATCACCGAACTGCGCATCAATGCGGAGATCCTCAACGGTGAGATGCTCATCAGCCTGACAGGCTCAAAAGTGGGGGTGGTAAACGGCCTTGCCATTATGGACAGGGGAGCCTCTTCCTTTGGCACACCGACGGTAATTACCGCCAGTGTCGCCCCAGGTAGCGAGGGTATTGTAAATATTGAACATGAAGCTGGTCTCAGTGGTGAGATACACGACAAGGGTCTGCTTATCTTGGAAGGATATCTGCGTAAGCACTATGCAAGGACCTTCCCCCTCTCCATCTACGCAGGCATTGCCTTTGAGCAATCCTATGCAGAGGTCGATGGCGACAGTGCCTCTTCTTCTGAGCTGTATGCCCTACTTTCAGCCATTGGAGAGCTACCTGTGCGTCAGGATATTGCCGTTACTGGTTCGGTGAACCAAATGGGCATGATCCAACCTGTTGGTGGTATCAACGAGAAAATCGAAGGATTTTATCGTACGTGTCTCTCTACCGGCCTCAGTGGCAAGCAGGGGGTAATCATCCCTATTCAGAATGTACGCAACCTAATAATCTCCTATGAGGTGCTGGAAGCTATCAAGGAAAAGAAGTTCCATATCTACCCCATCACCACTATCGATGAAGGGATGCGCATCCTTACAGGCAGACCTGTTGGCATACGCAATGCCAAGGGTAACTACAGTGCGGGAAACTTTAACTTTGAGATCGAGGATAGGCTTAGAAAGATGTACCAAGCGGTAATATCTAACAGGGCGTAGCATACCACTTCTGCAACATGATACCTGAGGCCACTGATACGTTCAGCGAGCCTTTGGTCCCCCCTAGGGCAATGGATACCCTCCCAAGACTTCTATCACATAGTGCCAACAAGGCGGGGCTTACCCCCATCTCTTCGCTTCCTATTACAGCAGCGCCGGATTGGGGAAAAGGAAAGCTTTCCAGATCAGTGCCTCCCAGTTCCAAGGCGAACAGGGGAACAGAAGACGAACTAAGTTTCTCGATAAGATCCAATTCCGAAAACCAACGATACGAGACAGTATCGGTACACCCACGGGCTGACTTTACACTCCGGGGGTGGGTTACCGAAGCTGTTCCCTCCACCAGCCATATCTCCTTGATGCCGAATGAATCGGCACTGCGGAAGATTGTGCCTACATTGAAAGGGGAACGCAAGCGGTCCAGTATAAGAGTATGGGGTAGCATTACCCGTAAAGAAGCATCCAAGGCTCCTTCTCCATCAACAAAATCCCAATCAGATGGTTCGCTTCCCAAAACAGTCAACAAAGCATGGTGCATGTCTTCTAAAACAAAGGCAAGAGATGATCCCGATGCAGAAGAGAGCAAAGAGGCATAGCTTCGTATGCCTGCAAGTTGCTCATTATTCAAAACTGAAACGAATTGTGGGGAGGAAAAGAGGGAACAGAGGTCAGCGATATAGACATGGTCGGGCTCTTGGCCTTGGATGATCCTTTGGGCTTGCTCATGGAAAAGCAAAGCGCACTTGCGCACACAGGTGCGCCCCTTCAGGGTCTTAAGCTTCGCTATCGTTATCATCGCACTCTGATGCCTCAATAGGGGCTATGCAGAGGGCAAACTCCCCTTTTATCGCTTGTCTGGCAGAAAGTTTTGCAGAGACCTCTGCAGCAGTTCCTACTAGAAACTCTTCAAACTTCTTGGTCATCTCCCGCCCGATCACCACCTGACGTAGTGGATCGAGGACAGCAATCTCATCAAGCGTCTTGACGATCCTAAAAGGAGATTCGTATATGACAAAGGCTTCGTTACGTCCAAGCAGTTCAGTAAGGCGCTTGGTCCTTCTTCCCTTGCGAGGGGAGAGAAACCCTTCAAAGGTAAACGTCTTTCCCACATATCCTGCAACACTTATCAAAGTCGCTACAGCAGAAGGTCCTGGAATAGGAACCACGGTAAAGCCTGCATCACGCACAGCCTTGACCACACGAAGGCCGGGGTCGCTTATGCCGGGGGTTCCGGCATCACTGACAAAAGCTATAGAATTGCCTGCTTCCATCAAGGCAACGATGCCTTGGGCAGAGTTGCTCTCATTGTGCGCATGACAGGCAATGAGGCGTTTTTGGATATCATACTTTTGCAACAAGGTCTGTGTGTGCCGGGTATCCTCACAGGCGATGACGTCAACGCTCTTCAGTGTTTCCACTGCACGGTAGGTGATGTCATCAAGGTTTCCTATGGGGGTGGCTACCATATATAAGGTACTCATGGGCCCTAGTTTACACGCTTAGGCCCTAGGGTACAAGAAGGATGGGAGATGGCAAGAAAAGAGTCGCAGGACAAAAAAAGTTCTCACATGTGCCATATGCTAATATTTACAGACCAGTATTCGTCAAGTAGTATAAAAATACCTACAGCATAAGTGGTAC
>CAXYZP010000009.1:0-19724 GCA_964293175.1 uncultured Sphaerochaeta sp. | reverse complement strand
GAATCTTTATTCGGCAAGCAATCCTATAGCATCAAAAGCTATACGAAAAATCAGATGATCTATCTGTCCGGAGATAGCTGCACAACCTTGGATATCCTCTTGCAAGGCAGCGTGTCGCTGCAGAGCCTTGATGAGGAGGGAAGCCTCTTCAAGGCCCAGGTCTTGGCCAAGGGGGATATCTACGGTGCCACATTGCTGTTTGGTTCCTGTAACAAGTTTCCCATGACTGTTGTCTCTGAAGGTTCTTCAGAAGTCCTCCATCTAAGCAAAGCCTTGGTGTTGGACCTCTGCAATGCAAACAGCCTCTTTACGGAAAATCTCCTGCAGATAGTCTCGGACAAGGCCCACTCTCTCTCCACGGCCCTTACCAATCTGACTTCAAAGACGCTGAGGGAGAATCTGCTGTGCTACCTCACCGATGAGGCAGCACAGCAGGGGAGTAGGACTATCAGGCTGAAGATTACCAAGAAGGAGTTGGCCCATCGTCTTGGGGTGGAGAGGACATCCCTGAGCAGGACCTTGGCTATCCTCAGGGATGAGAAGCTGCTTCTCTTTGAAAGAGATAGGATAACGCTGCTGGAGAGTTGAGACCGGGTCTGAAATTTGCCGATTCCTGTTTTTTTTAGTATATACCTATATACAAAGAGAGGAGAAATACGATGAATATGCGAAAGACTTTATTCACCCTTTGTTCTTTGCTTTGTGTGAGTGCAACCTTATTGGTAGCAGCCCCCAATGCAGAGAGACTATTTAGGGATGTAGAGGCCCTGGATTATCAGAGCCAAAGCTTGGAGAGTATCAAGAGCGCCTATGACGCCCTCGATGATGGCATCGCCCGTGATGCCCAGCAGGCTCGTAGGGATATGCTTGAAGCCAAGGAAAAAGGTGACTTAAGTGGGTATCTCGATGCTTATGCAAGGTTAGATAAGCTTAGGACCTTTAGGATGAAGGGCGAAGAGAGCAACCTGCTTCTGGGCCGTATTATGGCAGAGAGCGAGCCTAAGAAAGGCGAGTATGCCACCTGGCTCTATCAGAGGAGTGATTCATACAATCCTTTGCTTACCCTCGATTTTTCAGCCCAGGGAGAGAGCTTCCGCTATAGCTATCGCCAACAGATACAGAAACCCCCTCTTTCAGAGGTCGCCCTTCCTGACTATACACAACTGCGCACAAACAGCAGCCAAGTAGGAATACTCAAGGGTTGGGGCCTTACACCGGACGAATTGACCTACAAGGCGGGTGAGACCATAGCGATGCCCTATACCAACCAGACCTTCCATGCCATATGGGGTACAGGGGTAAGGTTTGTAGGTGAGAGCAGGGATACTCTTTACGAGGATGTGGAGATTGGTAGTGAGGTAGTGGTTCCCACACCCTCCACCAGTGATGAGGGTGCTATCTTTGTCGGCTGGTATGATAGGGGGACCAACACCCTGCTCTCCGATAGACAGACCTATACGGTACAAGGCAAGGGAGCTTTGTTCGAGCCTCTTTGGAAGAGCCTCGCTATACCTGAGGTAACAGAGCTTCACTATCCTAACGATGCTCTGCCTAGGCATACCCAGCTTGCTGTGGGATTTTTGATGCAGAACAAGGGCAACCTCGATCTGAAGGGGTTGGAGGCGACATTACAGACACAGAGTCCCTACGTCACCATGCTTATCGATCATCTGGACGTAGGCTCTCTCTCTGCAAATAGGTATGCAACCAATAATAGCAGGTTTGCTACAACAGGCCCCCTAGCTATACGGGGTGGGTACAATACCTTCAGATTTTTCATTGCTGACGCTGCCCCTTCAGGGAGTAGCATAGAGTTCACTCTTACCCTTACAGACAATGCAGGAGCCTCTTGGTCCATGCCTGTAGTGATTACGGTGGAGTAGACAGAGAAGATACAATGTAAGAAGTATTTAGTAGGATAAAGATATTTCCCTATAATCAATAAAAAACTACATTTGGAAGTCCCAAATGTAGTTTTTTATTGAATTAAGACCTGCTATATCTATAGGTTATCTTTTTGTGGCAGAAACCATTCGTTTTTCATCAAAGCCCTCGCTTCAGCTGTCAGGGGGATGAGGTCGCTCTTATTCAAGAGGTCCATGCTGAATTTACGATTCAAGGCAGCAAAATGCCGTAGCCCGAATGCAATCTTATTGAGATAGGAAAAGACCCCAATGGAGCCGGGTGAAAACTGATTCGCCTGTGTCCCGTAGATGGCACGCAAATCGGGAAGGTCACAGAATATCTCTTCGATCGTCGAACCGTATGCCTTGAACCTTTCCGGCACATTCCCGCCCTTGATCTTCTCCCCGATTGTCTTGCCTGTCATCGCCGCAGCCATGGAAGCGCGGCACAACCCTATTGCCTGTACATGGCCATCACCATAGGCGAGGGCTTTGAATACCTGGTCCTCACTTGCAAACCCACCGGTCATCACTATGGCAGGCAAGGAGAGCCCTTCTAGTTTCAATTGGTCACATATGCGGACCACGGCATCCTCCAGGCATATGGTGGGTAAGGACCATTCGTTCATCATCTTAGAAGGGCTGTATCCTGAGCCTCCTCCTGCTCCATCAAAGGTTATCATATCAATTCTCGTCTCGCAGGCGAGGCGAAGCACCCGTTCGATATCGACCCGGTCAAATCCAGCCATTTTGAAATATATGTTTTGGGCACCCATATCTCTCAACATGGTTATATGAGAAGCGAGGGAAGCTTCTGTCCACATGGGTAGTCGGCCATAGGTATAAAAGTTCGGGCAGATGCCCTTTTGGTAGGCTTCTTGTACCGACGGGTCACTGGGGTCGGGGAAAACCAGGTTGCCATTTTGTTGCTTGTGAAGGGCGGTGGCAAGATCCTTTACCCGCACCGCTGGCTGGGTTCCTTTTGCCCCTTGCCCAAATTTGATCTCAATGGCTTTGGCCCCATATTTTTCTATGGCAAGCCTAGGGACTCCCATGAGGTTATCGTCCGCATTGCACTGTACGACTATCTGCCCGTAGCCCCTGTCATAGTGATTGAAGCAGACCAGAGCATTTTTCAGCAGAGGGAAGGCTGTAATCTTTCCCTTGCTGATTTCTAGGTTTGGTTCTTTGTTCCTTGCATCCTCACCTATTACACAACTCACCCCTGCCATGGCGGCTCCGCCAAAGTAGTCCTGCCAGTTAAGCTTGATCAAAGCAGGTAAGATAACGGGCATGGCCATCTTGACGGGGTGGAAGGATCCGTAGGTCCGTTCCAAGCCGACATTGAAAATAGTGGCTTCACCCTGGTCCTGACCGACTCCCTGGGCACCGAATACACGACCGTTGATGTTGAAGTGGGAGAAATCAATGGGATAGTCTTTTTCCGATGCTATCTGATTGTTTCCGGTTGTTGTGGGATAGACTGTCTGTGCTCCCAAGACAGCCGCCTGTGCCAATTCGCAGGTGCCATCGCAATCTTGGGTGCAGAAAGAACACATGCCCGACTGGGGGGATATGAAAGAACTCCGGTTCCTTGCAAAGGTAAAGCCCGAACTTAATCTTGGTGAATAGGACATAGCAGTACTCCTTACTGGAATTAGTGTATAATCATTCGATTGATCAATCTATCTATTTTTTCATTTTACAGCTTAGTTTATGGATAACACGAAAATCACAAGCTTTCGCCGTAACGATAATCTGCTGTATTCTGATCGCTAGAGTACCTCCAGATGCTATTTCTCTCGAGATTCTTTTACTAGGTTGTTATTATTTAGAATTGAAAGTTTCTCTGTCATATTGCTTTAACGTGTTTTAAACTTAATTCTTATGAAAGATAATAAATACACATCGTATAATTCCTTGATGAAACATATGCGTTCGAAGGGAATTACTATATCTGGATCTGCACAGAAGCGGAAACTCTATTTAATGGGATATTATCATGGGATTAAAGGCTATAGATTTCATAATACTGCACAAAAAAAGATACAGTATTCTGATTTTGGACAAATTCAGGATGTTGTTGATTTTGATGAAACTCTCAAATCAATTCTCTATCTTCCTCTCATGCAATTGGAATCTGCAATAAAGAGTATTGGCTGCGATAAGATAATCCGAGAAGTTGGATCATGTTATTTCTCAGATGTTTTCGAGAAAGGTATCCCTAAGAGTGAGCATGCCAGATTTAGAACTAGAGATAGTATTTATTCTGCACTTACCAAACGCTTTGATTCCAGTAAAATTATCCAGCATTATTACCACCACGATAATGTTATTCCGCTTTGGTCCATATTTGAAGAATTGATGCTGGGGGATTTATCTCAGCTTATTCAAACCTTGAACCCTTCAATCAAATTAGAAATATCCAATGAAATGGGTATTCCCCAGGCATTGAATACTGAAGGAGCCTTGCTTCCTAAAATTATTCTGTGCATAAAAGATCTTAGAAATGCCATTGCCCATAATAAAGTGATTTTTGACGGAAGATATATTGAGTTTAAGAAAAGGACATCCATGAAGGAAATGTTGAATCAAAGTACAGGTATTCCAAATATCAATTGCACAAAACTCAGTGGAGATGTTATTCTTGTTATCTTTATTATGAAGAATTTGAGATTCAATAAGCCCCAACTCAAGAAAACTGTTACCCAAATTATTGCTGCTATCACAACCTTGAAATCAAAACTTTCCAATGAGCTATTTCAGGAGATTGTAACGGATTTTCCGGAAAAGATGAGAGGTTTGCTGTTGTTCATTGATGCAAAACCTTTAGACAATGGTATGGATGCGAATTTTCTAGTACCAAGTCTGACAACAGTATTGCCAAATTCTTAAATTGCTAATATACTTACTGTGAAATTGACGGACAGCAATTACAATATGTAGACTGTCTGGATAAAGGAGATCTTGTAAGAGGTCTCTTTTTTTGTTCATTTTCAAAAATATGCCAGATAGTAATTCTTTTTCATCTGTTTTTATGTGTGATGTAAAAATCTAACGGTTAGCCTCTTTTTCTCAGTACTGCTCTGCTATGTATACCCCACGCATCGATTCCTCTGTGCTCATTCCCATGGGAATCTGGACAAAGGGACCTTCAAGCAGGGATGCAAAGGGTGAGGAGGGAACGACCCGTAGCTTCTCTATGTGTTTACTCTGCAATAGGGCGATGAGGTAGCCTGCCGCCTCTTTGGTGGTAGCCATCGCCTCCACGGCTATGCCATCTTTGATGAAGGCGTAGGCGCCTTGGACTGCATAGAGGTCGTAGCCGTCAATGAGGAAGTTCCACCCAAGTTCGTCACGCATCAAAGCTCCCCCTTCTTTGGTTGCCTCTGTATAGATGCTATCGAGTTCGGAGGGAGAGAGGTGTCTTTCACGTAAGGGAGCAGAGGCCTCTTTGTCTTGGGGGATCCAATACTCCTCCATGCTGGAGGTGGTGATGTACCCATTGGTATCATAGAAGGGCCTGATGGCAGGAAAGAGCGTGATAGGGTGCCTTGTCGTTTCTTTAGTGTACGCAAGCAGTTTCCCCATGATGCCTTGTTTCCGATGTCCGGCATAGGTAGCGGCCCCTACGATGAAGGAACACGGCTTGGTAATGTTGTCCTGGCTGTATGTTGCAGGAAGAGCATGTAGGGCGCTGACTATCTCTCCGTCTTTACGGGCAACGAAGATATGCTCGGGGAAGAATCGCTGGGTAAAGAAGCGTTCGAGAAACTCAGGTTCCTCCTGGAACACTATCGACCAGAGCATCTTCAGTTCCTCAAAGTCTTTCGTTGTTGCCCTTTCTATCTTCATCACTGCCTCGTTATGCGGTACTTCTCAACCATAAGGTCGGGCTTGTAGGAAAGCTTTGCTTTTCTCAATCCAGGCACCCCAGCATCTTCCTGGCGGTTGATGTACTGCACATCAGAGAGGTACATCGAGCAGAAAAGCTGATTGATGACCGAATAGATGCCTGCATAGGATGTGTCGCCTTTCTCGAAGTGGACGATGGCAAGCTTGTCGTCGATGACCTCCCCTACGGTAAAGGCCGTAAGGTGGTGGTCAACACAGATAAGAATACCTTTGAGGCCTAGGTTTTCCCAGTTGTCAAAGGTGCGCTTCAAAGCTCCAAGTTCAGATTTAATCTCATCACTTATCTCTTCTTGGTTACCTAGCCAGGTTGTCGATGCCATCCTGTAGCATTCGTCCCTCTCTTCCTCTGTGCGCAAGGAGCGTACCGTATAGGTATACTTACGCTCAAACTGGGAGATGTGGTTGCGCTTGCTTTGCAGCTTCCTGCCGCTGAGCTTGATGAGTTTCTGACTTTCGTAGAGGTAGTCATCAAGGTCGCGCACGTGTTTGATGGTATACCCAAGCTTTTCAAGCTCTTCGGCCTGTTCGCTAGGTACGCACTCCAACTGAAAGCGCTGTCCGCTCTCTTTGCAGTGCTCTTCCAGTTCGGCCATGGCCTTGGGCAGGTCTTCTGTGATGGGAAGCAGGAATACGTCATCAGTTGCAAGGTGCATATACAGTGCTGTATCTGTTTTAGAGATGGTGAGGCCGATGGCCTCTCCCCAGATAACAGAGTAGGAGTAGTAATATTCATAAGCAAGATACTTGCTCGTTGTAGGAAATAGGTTTCTGTCCTCTTCGGACGGTGTATGGAATTCTAGCATGGTACCTCAATAATATATGTGTATCTATTCATACGTTTTTTTTACTCATTCGTCAAGCTTGCGCTATCGATAAAAAGGTACTGCTAAGAAAGGGGGTGGGCAACAGGGTAGATGGTCCTTATTGGAAGAAAGGGGGGTATTATGTATCCCAGCCCTTCTAATCTTTCTTCTGTGGGACAATAGAGAGTTTTACCTATGAAGCATGTGCAATGGGTATGAAATGTCTGGATATATTTGTTTAAAAGCATACACTGTAGGTAATTATGTTAAATACTTGACAGCTGTTCACTCTAGGCTGTATTCTGTTGGTATGGATACACAATTAGAACTTGTCTCCCATCTTGTCAGCAAGATCGAGAGCGATAACCCGACGATACTACCCTTGTTTTTAAATACCAAGCTCAGTGATGCACAGTTGGTAGCGGCCCTGCGTGAGCATTACACCGCATATATGCAGAGTGAATACCCCACGGCCTGGGCCTACTATACAGGTGAGGAGCAGAGCGAACAGGACTACTATAAGCTCTCTGTCAGGTCTATGGCATACCTGAGGATCATGGATTACCTCGATCACGAAGGTGAGGCCTATCTCGACTGGAACCTGCATGGTGAGCAAGTTATAACAAGGCCGATCGCTTTGTTGAGGAAGGTTCTCACCGGAGAGTGCAACGACTGCAACCCTGACTTCCTTGAGGATATGGCACATTTGTTTTCTCAGCTGAGTGAAGTTGAATCTTTCAATATTCCTACTCGCAGTCTGGTGCAAGAGTGGATGGGGCGTCACTCTAGTGGCCTGGATGCCGAGGTCATAGCATGGAGAGCCCTTAATAAGGAGCGCATAGTTGCGCTGCTTATCGAGAAGCTAAAAAAACGAGACAGAAAAGTCTCCCACTACCATCTGAAAGAGGGTATGGGTGATAGGGAGATACGCAAGCAGGTACTCTCCTGGTGGAGAGAGGATCGTTTCCATCTGCACTTCGCGATACGAAGTACTGAGGAGCTGAATAGGTATCTCGATCACTCGATGCGGCCGGAAGAGCTGCGTATTATGGAAGAGGCGGAAAAGAAGGGTATCCCCATCTTTGCCACTCCGTACTTCCTCTCCCTTATAGACACCAGAAAAGAAGGCGAACAGGAGGTTACTGGTAGCGATCTGGCTCTTCGAACCTACCTTTTCTATAGTCAGGATCTGCTTGATGAGTTTGGATCCATTGTTGCCTGGGAGAAAGAGGATATAGCAGAGCCAGGCAAGCCCAACGTGGCTGGCTGGATCCTGCCTTCCCATAATGTCCATCGCCGGTATCCTGAGGTTGCTATTTTCATTCCTGATACCATGGGACGTGCCTGCGGCGGGCTTTGTTCCTACTGCCAGAGAATGTATGACTTCCAGGGGGGCAGATTCAACTTCGAGCTTGAAAAGCTTCGTCCCCGTCAGAGTTGGAAGAAGAGCCTTGAGGTGAATATGGAGTACTTCCGCCGGGACCCCTATCTCTCTGATATCCTGATTACCGGAGGTGATGCCTTTATGAGCTCGGTCGCTTCCTTACAGCAAATTCTTGATGCTGTGCTCCAAATGGCCAAGAACAAGCTTCTCGACAATGAAGACCGAGGGGATGAAGACAAGTATGCAACCATGAGGCGTGTCAGGCTTGGGACGAAGATCCCTGTCTACCTGCCTCAACGGATTACCAAGGACCTAGTAGAGGTCCTCAGAGTCTTTAGGGAGAAAGCCAGGGAGGTTGGCATCAACCAGTGTGTGGTGCAGACCCATATCTCTTCCGCTATGGAGATCACCCCCGACACCAAGAAGGCCATTGCCCGGTTGTTGGAAGCTGGGTGGGCTGTGACCAACCAGGAGGTCTTCACGGTAGCGGCTTCGAGAAGAGGACACTCAGCTAAGCTACGGAAGGTCCTCAATGACATCGGGGTGCTGCCGTACTATACATTTTCTGTTAAAGGATTCACGGAGAACCGGGAGCTGTTTGCCACCAACTCCCGCTCCACTCAGGAGCAGGTGGAGGAGAGTTCCATCGGCCAGGTAGCTCAGCGCTACCATGCCTCCTTACGATATTTCATGGGTGATGCCCCCAATATGGTGGAGAATATCGACTCCATCCGTACGTCCGATGAGATACCTTTTTTAGCAACAGACCGCAATACCCTGAACCTTCCTGGGGTGGGTAAGAGCAATACCTACCGCACCATTGGCATTACTGATGACGGGCGGAGAATCCTGAGGTTTGAGTTTGACCATACGAGGCCCCATAGCAAGGTCATTGAGGAGATGGGGTCGGTAACCATAATCGAATCGAAGTCGATAGCACACTACCTGCGGCAGATAGCTGAGATGGGGGAGGACCCTTCAGAGTATCAGAGCATATGGGGCTACTCTGCAGGAAGCCTGGCTCCAAGGAGTACGGTGTTCGAAGGGCTTTCGTGAGAGATATGAGGAAACTGAGAGCTGAAAGGCTATAAGGAGACAAGAAGATTGCCGAGTAGGTAAACTTCCTGTACGCTATGAAAGTATAAGACTTCTATGAAAGGTTGCCCAGTTGGACAACCTTTCATGCAAGCAAGAGAAAAGGAGACTCGTATGAAACACACTATTGTAGTACTTGATGGATATACACTGAATCCCGGAGATCTCTCCTGGGATGGATTTTCTGCCCTTGGGGACCTGACCGTCTATGACCGTACAGAAACTAAGGATATCCTTTCCCGCATTGGAAAGGCCGACATTGTCATCACCAACAAGACTCCTCTTACCAAAGAGACTCTTGATAAGGCACCAGACCTAAAATATATCGGGGTGTTGGCCACAGGGTACAATGTGGTCGATGTCCAGGCTGCTAAGACCAAAGGCATCCCTGTCTGCAACATCCCTACCTACGGTACTGATGCTGTAGCCCAGTTTGCCTTTGCCATGTTGTTGGATATCACCAACAATGTTGCTCACCATAATGCTGAGGTCAAGAAAGGACGCTGGAGCGAGAGTCCGGACTTCTGCTTCTGGGATAAACCTCTGATGGAGCTTCTTGGAAAGACCATGGGCATTATCGGCTTTGGCAGGATAGGGCAGGCAACAGGACGCATCGCCAAGGCTTTTGGCATGGAGGTGCTTGCCTACGATGCGTATCAAATCCCCAATGCAGATGCCGAGTATGTGTCCCTTGATGAGCTCTATGCACAAAGTGATGTCATTGCCTTGCACTGTCCTCTTTTCCCTGAGACTGAGGGCATCATCAACAAGGATAGTATCGCTAAGATGAAGGATGGGGTTATCATCCTCAACAACAGCCGTGGTCCTCTTATCGTAGAGCAGGATCTTGCTGATGCCCTCAACAGTGGCAAGGTTTATGCTGCAGGCTTGGATGTTGTTTCCAGTGAGCCAATTAATAAGGACAACCCGCTTCTTACGGCAAAGAACTGTATCATCACCCCACATATCAGCTGGGCACCCATTGAGAGCAGGGAACGTCTTATGAGCATAGCTGTTGCTAACCTCAAAGGGTTTCTAGATGGGAAGGCAGTGAATGTGGTGAATAAGTAAGAAAGAGAAAAAAGAAATACATTAACGAAAGTAAAGTCTACATAGAGGGATCTCCTGATCAGGAGATCCCTCTAGTCATTCTGCATGGAATACGCAATATGATTCTTTTGGAGAATCAAGCGATAATGATGGCATTATAATAAAATTCGATAAGATTTAAATAGCATTAAATGCTAAACAAGAGCATCGTTAGGAGAATATTCGATAGAAACTAGATCACTGTTACAGATACGGAAATGGTATTCCTCCATACGTTCCCATGAGATACTTATGCCTCAGTTCGAATGTAGTATTTTCTCCTGCAAAGTCTGAAACCCTTCTGACAATGGAGCCCTTCTTAAGGGTCTTGCTGACGATCCCTATCTCAGATACACGAAGCAGCTCGTCAGAGAGGAGTTCTGGGGAACTGGCAGTGAACACTAGCTGGGCAGCATTGGTGTTGAGCCTTCTGTTCTTGAACATCCGCACCAGCTCTATGGAGAGGCGTGGATGGAGGAGGAGGTCAAGATTGTCTATGATTGCAACTCCTCCAGTTGCCAAACAGTCCAATGCCACATCCAGTACCCTAAATAGTCTTTGGGTCCCTTCTGATTCTTCAGTAATATCGAAAGGAACTTCGCCTCCTTCTCCATTGTGGTGGTAGACGATAAGGGTTTCTTCAAAGCCTTGTCGCTTCTCAATACGCACAATATCTATATCGAGCATGTTCAATACCCGAACGAAGGAACCAAAGTTAGGAGGATCTCCTGCTTTGCGTTGATAGTTCATAAAGAACTGAGTTGTAGAGGATTTCACTTCAGAGAGAACTCCAATGTGGTTGGTGATGTAGGAAAAAGCTGTGGTTACCTCCCTTGAAAGCCCTGCGAAACCCGTAGCAAGCACAGCCAGAAAGGCATGCTGATATGTTGCTTGAACGCTAAAGATTTCCTCTAGCTTCTCTGAGGTATAGACACCTACCGTAAGGTAACTGAATTCATGCTCATCTTCAGTATAGGAGAAGATCGTTGTCCCGTTGGCAACCAGCCGTTCTGAAACAATCCCCGTCTGATCGTAGGCAAAACAATATTGGTAGGTACTACCACTAAAGAAGAAACCCAGTTCGAAAGATGTAGAACTCGGTTTTGTTATAGCAAGCCTGTTTGGCTTGTAGGAGAAATCAGCAAGGCCACTGGCCGTGATGCTTGTGAACAGGGCAAACGCTTCTATGATATTTGATTTGCCTGAACCGTTGGCCCCAAACAATCCAAGGCAAGAGACCGTTCTAGGCAATCCCTTTTCTTGCAAGAAGGGTATCATCGCCATCTTTTTGTAGCCTTGAGGAGCCTTGGATTCAGTAAAGCTGAGGTCGAGTGTCAGATGCTGAATTGACTTGAAGTTCTCGATAGTAAAATATGAGAGCATGGAGTTCCTCCTGTTGATTGTCTGAATTAGTAAAAGCGTTTCTGTGGCAGCCTATCCATCCTCTTCTTCTCTTTGGCAACTTCCCTCATGCAAATCCAGTAGTTGGTATCATCAATACCCCTTGCTTCCTTGATCTTCTCTTCTAGGACCTCCTCACTATCCAGCCAGTCGGTACGGACCCTGCCGAGGTCAAGAAAGTGCTCTGTCGTTGTAAGAAGGTCAGTCTGGTCCCTGTTGGCAAGTTTGTCCAATACCTCCTGGGCATAGGGGTCATAGGCAGGATGGGTGAACCTGTCGCTACAGGTGGTGTAGTTGAGCATAAACTCTTGTACACCCTCAATTTTATGGGAGAGAAGGGCACTGTCTTCAATAGTGCCTTCCATGTACAAGTAGAAAAGGCTTGAGATTCCCTTGCTTTGGTTGCGGCGAAGGATTCGCCCCAACCTCTGGATTCTCTGTCGTTGCATTGAGGTGGAAGAAAGGACAATGCCTACATCTGCAGAAGGAATGTCAAAGCCCTCATCGAGAGCTTTGCACGATACCAGTATGCGAACCTCTCCATTTCTATAGCGCTCGATAGCATGCTTTCTTGCAACATCGCCCATCTCGCTATGATATCGGGCAACCCTGTTGGGATACTCCTTGTTCAGAGCAAGGAAAAGCATGTCTGTCTGGCTGATACGCTCCCCGAAAATGATGATCTTCGCGTTGATGCTAAGCTTTGCGATCAAAGCTATGGCGGCAAGGGGGCGCGACTCTGCTTCATAGACCAAGGCTTTTCGTTTAAACAGATAGTACAGCAGGGTTCGTGCTAGCTTACTGTTGGCGTTTGTTTTGCTTTGCACCAGTTTTTTCAAAAAAGGGATCATGGCCTGGGGTGGTATATTGGCAAACTCGGGGCATTTCTTTGTAAGGAGGCCTAGACACTTAGCAATTTTATCGCTTAGGTCTTCATACTCATCTGCTTCAGCCCCATTAAATAAGAGCCTCACCTTATGCAACACACAAGGATTGATTACCTTGGCCTTGATAGCCTCAGAGAATCCATAGGAGTAGAACAACGGCCCTAAGGCCGGAACCAGGATGTTGGTGAAGCCCTCTGTCTGTGGTGTTGCTGATAGTCCCAGTGAGAAGTACTGCTGTGGTTTCTTCTGATCAAGCAGGCTCATGAAGTCGAAGATCTTTCTGTTTTCGGCACTGGCGTAGTGGTGGCACTCATCAGCTATGATGAGTACCGGCTCCCCTTTCTTCAGGTTCTCAGCAATATGGATGGAGAGTTTATAGCGTGCCGAATTTACCACGTAGATCATATAAGGCTTGTCAGGGGAGTCCTTGTTGAGGCCGGAGTAGTTCCCCACATCCTTCTTCTCAATGCCAAATGTCTCTTTATTACTGAGTAGGCTAGCTGTCCATTGGGCTACCATGAACTGCTTGGGGACTATGATTTTTACCTGAAGCTTCCCTTTGAGCCTCTGTTGCAGCCTCTGCGCCCCTGCAACGGCGAGGATGGTCTTTCCCCCTCCTGTTACCACTTGGATTATGCCCCTGCTTTGGTTGTCTTCCCAAGCATCCAGGCACTCTTGTTGCCAAGCGTAGAGATTAAGTTTCATGAGGCAAAGCTCCTATCATATTTTCCATCTACGGTGAAGGTATCACAAAGAAGAGCCAATAGCCAGAAAGGAAAGAGGCGAGTCTGCTTGATGTTTTGATGGGTTTAGAGGTCGGTACATGAAAATCTGTTCTTCCTCCTCTCTTTTGGTTGGTGGAAGTAGATTTATTCTGTCTAACACCCTTGAAATACCTCGTATCATGACTTACTATTTCGTCGATCGCATACACAACCTAAGGGAGATCCCATGAACTACGAAGACCTGTTAGTCCAGTACCAGACACTGGAAAAAAACCTAAAAGATAAGACAAAATTAGTGGCAAAGTTGCAGAAAGCCATAGCCAAAGAGATGGAAGGCGGGGACCTCGCCAAATGTATCACCGACACCGCTTCCATGAAGCGTGCCAGTGAAGAGGTTACAGCTCTACTCGAACAGATAGAGGCCCTGGTAGCTAGCTTCGACCAACGTGAATACATTGAGAGCGGTGAGTTTGCCGAACAGCTTCTCGCGCAGTGTGAAGCGAACGGCGTGGATGTGAAGGGCAACTTCCCTGTCTTTGAGATGTTTCCCTACAAGCTTCGCGTCGACCCCAATATGGATATATACCTCGACCGCAAAAAGGTTCCCTGTCTTCGTCCCTACACTCTGGTGCAGGTGGTAAAGAAAGGACAGGAGAAGCTCTTGAAGGTTTCCTTCAACGCCAGCAGGTTTTCAGCTGAACTCGCGACTGCCTATGATTTGTTACTTGTCAACATCGGGAAGAATCCCGGCTCTGATCAGTACTTGAAGAAGCTCTATGACTACATGGTTCCCATGAGTCGTTCCCGCAAGGAGTATGACATGCAAAGCTATGCCTTTGATCTTTCCCGGCTATATGCTGAGGGATCTTATTTTGAGCTCAAGGATGGGCGTAAGATTCAGTGGGGTCCTAGCAGGGAAGGAAAGACTGCAATACGTATCCTTGATGGCAATGGAAAAGAATACCATTTATCTACCATTCGCTTTTCCTAAGAGAAATACTGTAAACGAGGTGCTGCATGACCGAAACGCTTGGTGAAAACCCTAAGATTCCAACAACCATTGCGCAACTCTCCTTTGGGGATGTTCCCCAAAGTGAAGAGATGCTCAATGCCCTTACTGTGGGTGTTCAGTTTATCACAGATTTCTGGCGCGATCGTTACTTCCGGGAATTCCTCAAGGAGGGTGGAAGCAAGATCAAGTTTCTGACAGGGCAGCGAGGGAGTGGGAAGACCCACACCCTCAACCTCGTCTCTTCCCTTGCCAAGAGGGAAGGGTATGTTACGGTCTCCTTCTCGGCAAAAGATATCTGGCTGAATGACTTTCGTGAGGTGTATCTGGAAATTTTCAGCCAAAGCGATATCCTAGGGCTACTACAGCGATGTAGCGACAAGATAGTGGAAAAGATGGGCTTCTCACCCCAGGATATACCCGAGGGGATGACCTTCATTGACCTGCTTGGGCAGAACGCTATGGCCGATGCCCTCAACCGCAGAGAAATACGGTTCCTATTGAAGCAGATGTTCCTGGATAATCCGCACCTGGACAACAACTTTGCTCTTGCCTGCACTCTTATTTGCGGAGGGATGCTGGGACACCCCTCCTTGGAAGAGCAGAACAAGGAGCTGTTGCTCTCTTGGATGCAGGGGGACAAGAAGATCAGGGTGACAACTATGAGGCCCTTGGGATTGGCTCCCAACAAGATAACCAAGTACAACGCACGCAATATGCTGCGCTCCTTGTCTGAAGTGGTTACCCTTAGCGGGTACTCAGGCCTGTTGGTCACCATAGACAACCTTGAGGTGCTGGTGGATAGGTCAGGTCTGAACCCGATGCACTACACCAAGATGAAGCGAGAGGATACCTACGAAAGCATCCGTCAATTGATAGACGACATCGACAACTTCACGAACATTATGTTTGTCTTTTCGTTTGGCAGGGAATTGCTGGACAATGACAATGCCGGCATAAAATCTTATCAGGCATTGTGGATGCGTATCCAGAATGAGATCATTGGAAGTCGCATCAACAAGTTTACCGATATTGTGGACTTGGACCAGGTAGCTGACCAGGTGTACTCCCCAGCCCTGTTGGTGGAGATGTCCAGGCGCCTTGCTGAGGTGGTATCCCATGTCGATGTGAGAGCCACAGTCCTTGACGAAGAGAGGGCCGTACAGCTTATCAAGCAGGCGAAGTTGGGAGGTATCTCCCTTCCTCGCCTTGTGGGGCAGGCTACTTTGGGTTTTCACGAAGACTGTGATGAAGGAGGCGAAGTATGAGCTTTGATTTTGAAGCCAGGCATATGATAGAGGCCCTGCGCTCGGGTATTCCCTCCAGGGCGGTAGGACAGTGTTTCAGTGAGGCACGACCTGATATGCTGGAGGATATCGTCAACCGCCTCGAGGCTGTGGTTTCCGATGAAACCAGCGAAGGCATGATAATCAGCGGTAAGTATGGCGAGGGTAAGACCCATTTGCTGAATACGGTTTTTAACCTGGCACACAAGAATAACATGGTCGTCTCCATGCTCTCCTTGAGCAAGGAGACACCCTTGGACAAACTGTACCTTGTCTATCAGAAGCTGGTCAGCAACACCTACCTGCCCAACCGGCTACAACCGGGGTTTTCCCAGGAGCTTTCGCGCCTCACCCCCAATGCTAAGTTAACCAGTGACCTGTTGTTGTTTGCCGCTACACAGTTGGAGACTGACAGGCTTTACTACTTGTTGAAATCTCTGGTGAACACCGATGACCAGGATGAGCAGTTCCTCCTGCAGACAGACCTTGAAGGCGACTTTATCGCCAACCTGCAGATTAAGAAAATCTATCGCCGTATCTTCAGCGAGAAGGTTACCTTTAAAGTGAACTTTGCCAAGACAAAGCACTCCCAAGACTATGTGGCCTTCCTTAGCCACCTGTTCAAGCAGCTCGGCTACAAGGGTTGGGTCATTCTGTTTGATGAATCTGAGCTTGTAGGAAGACTAGGGAAGAAGACTCGCCTGAAAGCCTACAACAACATGGCACATTTCCTCTTTCCCCCCAAGCAGTTGGAATCGACCTTCTCGCTGTTTGCCTTCACTTCCTCCTACGTGGAGGATGTCATTGAGGCAAAGAAGGAGTTCCAGAACCTCACTGAGGTCTATCCTGAGGATGAGGAGCCTATGAAGAGCGTACTAGAGGCCATCATCGATGCCCCACAGCTTGAGCCTCTGAGCGAAGAGGAGATTACCGAAGTCCTGGAGAAGATTATCCACTTCCATGGCAAGGCCTATGACTGGAAACCGGATGTCCATCTGGAGTCTATGTTCATCAAAGTCGAAAGTGGTGGCTATCTGCTACGTTCGAAGATACGTGCAGCTATTGAGTATCTCGATCAGCTGTATCTCTATGGTGATGTGGGCAGGAGTTCCTTTGCCCAATTGAGCCAGGAGAGCTTTGCAGAGGATGAGGCACATAGCACGCCTGTAGAGCCTGAGTAGAAGAAAAAGTGAAGATAGAGAGAGGTGTCCCAGCTAGGAAAGGTGGGGTGCTTTGTTCCCAGAAGAAAAGGCTTGGATAAGAATCATTCTCATGAGCTCTTCAACAGTGATGCCTTGGTCTGCAGCCATATTTTTAGCAACATCATGATAATTTAGATCCAAGGTGGTAGTAAATTCTCCCATGGGAGTTACCAGCAAGAACCCTCCTACTGCTTTACTTGCCTTCCGGAAAAAATCATAGGTTGGCATACCTTTCATGCTGGTAAACCGAGAGATTGCACTTTGAGTTGTCCCTATTCTTTTGGCAATATCCTTTTGGGTGAGGTCATTTTTCGCTTTGAGAAATTCATAGTCAAAGATAAAGGAGGACAAAGCTCCCACACTCTCGGACCATTGTTTGTATTTCATGTTTTCTTTTATGTCTTCTGAGAATAGTTCTGAAACAGGTCTTGTTTCCATATTTTGCTCCAATATAACAAACCTTTTGGATACCAGATTAGCTAATAACTAACTTTATTGACAATTACTTTGACTGAAGCAATGATTCTAGGTTTCGATTTGTGCTTAATCTCGCCATCTAGTAATAAAATTTGTGTTGAATTCTTTCTTTAGATTGCAAGCAAAGATTTTTTACCTACGCTCCAATATTCTCTTAAATGCATAAGAATAAGTATGTAAAAAAACCAGAGTTACATACAACATTCAATTTAGCTTTTTTCCCCATGAAAAAGATTTGGTCAAATCTTGAAAGAATGACCACTTTTTGGTGAGGTGTCTGTACCGACCTGCAACTAATCCAGGGCTGATATCTAACTCATTTGCAAGGTCGATTACTTCTGCTTTGGTCGTTATGCTAGCAATACGTTGGTTGTACGCATTAGGGATTAGTATATTTGCAGCAAACGCATCTGCTTTTTTCTCTTCAGGATCTGCACTTGAATCATCGGCAATGTACAGCTGTTTTTTCTTTCCTTGTAAAATATGATAAGCTTCATGGAAGAATGAAAACCAGAAAATATCTTCTCCCTTCCCTCGGAGATTTAATACTATCAATGCTTTCTCAGGTGATAGCCATTTTGACGCTCCATTCCAAGGTACTTTCTTACATTTTGGCACTAAGCCCAAAGCTACACCAGCTTCACTGGAGAGCGTACGCATTAGAGGAATGAACACTTCAGGTTCCTTTGTGGTCAACAATCGGATGGTTTGTAAAGCTTGCGTGAATTTGAGGGCGTTAAAAGGTGCACATTCAATCTCTTGAGCTTGCAATTCTCCAATACGAATCCATGCTGAAGCAGGTCCTGGAAGGGACTCAAAACAGCTAGAACGCCGGGCAGCTACTTTTGGATTGCTCCATAGTTCTTCCCATGCTTCAACGCTTGAAACACCATAGAACCGTAAGGTCTCTTGAACCATTTCTGATCGATTTTCGGTTTCTGGGAGTATCCCACGCTCTTTTAGATCATATACGGGTATTCTCTTCAACCATATATCGTGCTCTTGTAGTTGTTGCTTAAACTTAAGTTTACTTAGTTGCTCACGATATAGCATTTCTAAATTATTCCACATCCTAGCAGGAACAGCGGTAACCATCTCAAGTTTGGTCGCAGTGTCATAACTGATAGGCTGTTCTCCATTAAGAATCCTTATAATACTTTGTTCTGTCAAACCTGTGCGTATCGCCAGCTCTTTTTGTGTCATCCCCAGACCCCCAATGACTTCTTCCAGTGTTTGTCCTGGTGGGACGGCATAATCTGGATCGAATGTATAGGTGCGGTTTTTATTCATATCATTTCCTCGATATGAACTTTTCATCATGAGTGTCTTCTTTCGCAATGATCAGTACGGTTTTTACGCAATCTAAATCAATACCACCATCAGCTTTCAAGGGGATTGGTTCACCTGCTGGGCGAAAGACTAAGCGGTAAGGGTAGACAAGATCTACGGAGAACATACCTTTTTTGTTTACGAGTTCATGACAACGTGCTGGTGGGAGATGTGAAATATCGCTTAATACTTCTGCAGCCTTTAATTCCATCAAGCGTTGTTGCAACTTCTTACTCATTTCAGCCCCGAAAGCCTTAATCATTGCCCGTGGATCGGAACATTCCTTGAGAAACTTCTTAGATTTAAATGTTACTATCATAAATCCCCATTGTCAAGTTTAGTTAACATTATTTGTTATGTATTTAATATAATATCATGAATTATTCTCTAAGTATACCCTCATTATTACAAGTGTATACCTATTATATTGTACCGTTACCAATAGGAGTTTATGGATAATATTCAAAAGAACAGTATGAAGAAAAATATACCCTATTCTTTATGGAATAGTTTCTTATGCGTTTTCAATGTCAAGTGAAAATAATAATAGCAGGTGGCTATTTAGTTTAAATACTCGGCTGAGAAATCCCAGTTCTCTTAAGGGGCTGGGATGAATCAGAGCTGATTTTGTATATATGTTCGTATTACTTCTGTGGAAGCATCGCCTACAGAACAAGCAAAGTAACCATCAGACCAAAAAGTACGTTCATTCCAAAAATGCTTTTCCTTTTCTGTCTCATGATACTTCCAAACTCGATGGGTTGTCAGAGTCTTCAGCCTGCGAATAATCATTGAGATACTGACTTGGGGCTCATATGATATCAAAATATGGATATGGTCTTTATCCAAGCTCAATTGCATCTATGCCAAATTCAGAGTCCAAGGCAATGTTCGACAGTTCGGTTTTTATCCACTTGTCTAAGTTTCCTGTAAGGAAGCTCTTCCTATACGTACAAACAAGGATGATATGCCTTCTAGAGAGAACTTGCAGTGTGATTTCGTAGTATATCTTGTCATATTCGGTAAGATTTTCCTGTACATATTCAGGTAACATTTGTACACATGACACATGAAGCACAACAAAGCATTGAGGTTGAGAATCTACCCTGATCCGCAACAGACAATACAGATTAATAAGACTCTCGGATGTTCGAGAGCTATCTACAACAAGATGCTTCATGAAAGGATCACTGTCTTTGAAGAGTATAAAGATGACAG
>CAXYZP010000008.1:0-21483 GCA_964293175.1 uncultured Sphaerochaeta sp. | reverse complement strand
CGAAGAATTAGGAACAAAGTGAAATTGCGAAAGTGATTGCCATTGTTACAAAGGTCCTACAAGAAGGAGATAAGCGAATGAGTGCATACACTAGCATCATGCAGAGCCTGGATGAGGCTGTCAAATATCAGGAAGGGAAGATCGATGCAAGAAAGACAATAATCCCCGTCAAGCCTGTGGAATCTTTCTCAAGTGAAGATATCAACAAATCCGCAAGCAAGTAGGCTTGAGCCGAAATATCTTCGCCTCATCCCTTGGCGTATCCAAAAAAAACAGTCGAGGCTTGGGAGCGTGGAAGAAACATTCCTTTAGGCCATCCCGCAGGCTCCTGCAGTTGATCAGGGACTACCCTGAAATAATTGAGCAGTACATACTCAAAACTTGATGGGCATACAGTTGTAATCACCGCTGTACCCAGTATAACGGGCTAGCAAGTGCACCCTGATCTTGCTGGTGCCTTCTGAGGAACTAACCAATCACCTGTATAGAGGATTAACTCGTCTATGTACTCTTTTCTTTATCCTTAAGAATTAGGTTACGCATACCCTCAACCGCCACTTTAATGGCAGAATCAGTATCATGGAGCTTGGGATTATCCATACCCAACAACTCACGCTCCTGGTTTCCCACCACAAAGAAGGCACTGCCACAACGGGCCCCAAGCTTCGCTGCGACGACAAACAAGGCCGCACTCTCCATCTCACTGGCAAGTACGCCCAGACGTTTCCATGCCTCCCACTTGTTGATCAAATCATAGGATACAGGCATCTCCGAGGGGCTGTGCTGCCCATAGAAGGAGTCCTTGCACTGCACTACCCCGGCATGGCTTTTGTTGCCGAGGCTAGAGGCAGCATCCATAAGGGCTGTGACAACCTCAAAGGTTGCAACAGCGGGAAACTCAATAGGGGCATACTCGCGACTGGTGCCCTCCATCCTTATAGCTCCGGTTGCTATGACCACATCTCCGCCCTTCACATTGAGGGCGATACCGCCACAGGTACCCATACGAATGAAGGTATCGCTTCCGCATTTAAAGAGTTCCTCCATGGCAATGGAAGCCGAAGGCCCTCCAATGCCTGTGGAGGTTACCGACACCTTCTCGCCTTCAAGGGTTCCAGTGTAGGTGACATACTCGCGGTTGTCGGCAACAAGGTGTGCGTCATCCAGATACTTCGCTATCAAGGGGACACGCTTCGGATCGCCGGGGAGGATGACATACCGCCCAACATCGCCTTCAGAAATATGCAGATGGTATTGGATACCAGTTCCATTCATGTAATCAGACATTGTTGACTCCTTAAGAAAATCCTAGCATGAAGAGCCTAAGTAAGCAAGAAAACACCCCTACAACCTCGTCCTTCCCTCAATACCCCATATCTTTAAGCAATGACGACAGGACTCTGAAACGTTCACCCAACAATTCCCCATCCCCTCCAATGGCATCGGCTAGTAACCGTATATCTGTATCGATAAGAGGATTGTTGGTACAGACCTCAACGGTCATTGCGTCTCCTTGCATCCCTATCCTGTCGATCTGTGGGTTGGTCGGATCATAATACTTGGGGAATCGATAGGCATCCTGAAAGTAAAGATTGGTCCTGCATACCAGGATAGCCAGATCCAGCACCCTATGCAAAGGAAGCTCCTCACTCTGACGAGACCACTTTTCCCCTGTATGGCGCCAAACTTTAGCAGATGCCTCTACACTACCGCGATCATTCCACTGGGCAAGCCCGATAGAAAGCCCCTGAGCATCCGAATCATAGGCTTTCTTGCCATCGACTTCTCCATAATTCTCAACGACAATTACAGGTTTATGTTTGAGTGTTGTGGGTATTTCCATACGTGTATCTCCTTAGCTTCTGGATATTTTTCCAGATATAATGCGGTAAGGATTGCAAGGTCTTCCTTGTAATCCTTAGTTTCATCTTTCTCATCATAGGGTAGTTCTTCAAGCACAGAAAAAATAAATTGATCACTACCATACCGAGTATACAACCGTTGCAATTTTTCCTCGTTAAGCATGCCGCCTATCGAGAGCCTGAACAACAAAGAATTCTTAGCACTTTCCAAGTTGGTTGCCCAACCTATGAACATGGCATCATGAGCCTTGCACTGCAGGGCAAAGCACCCCATAGGAGGGTTGCTTTCTTTGTACTGTTGCCTGAGTTTCTTCTTATCAATGGCCATTCTATCCCTCTTCATTCTATCATTTACTAAATTAGTAATTTACTAATTTAGTAAATAACACAAGGGTAAAAAAAAAGCAAGGGCCTAAGCCCCTGCCAGAGTAATCCTCTATAAAAATACGTACGTCTTACCCATTCCCCCATCCTCTGGAAGAGCGAATCGGTAATCGGTGACGCTAATGCTATCTTTAAGGTACTCCCCCATTCCACGGCTGAGAATGCCGTCCCCATAGCCGTGAATGATAGAAAAGGTGGAAAACCCATGAACCAGGGCACTCTCAATCTGGATATCCAAAGCATTAAGGGCCTCTTCCAAGGTAAGTCCTCGCACATCAAGGACCATCTTAGGTGGTGGGGAGCTGCTATGGTATTGCACATGGACCTTTTTTTCTTCCTGTTTTCTGGGAAGGGAGAGTTCGCTCTCTGAAAGGGTGAACTTCATCGTTCCTATGGCCACTATCCACTTGCCTTTGGAAGCACTGCGAATGATACGCCCTTCTCTTTTTGTTTTGCCACACAACACATCCATGTTGGGTTTGAACTCTATGGGAACAGAGATTCTCTCTTGCGGCTGAAGCTCTTCGCTCTGGCTTTGTATCTGTTTGTCGGTCTGTTCATGCTTATCTTGTACTGATGAGACAAAAGCTTTGACTTTTTTTGTCTTCTCACGAGTGATCTCCCCACTGCGCAGTTCGGCAACAAGGTTTTCAAGCTCACTGCTCTTCTCTCGCATGAAGCGGTAAAGGTCGCTACTTTGCTCCTGTTTCAGGATAAGGGCATCCTGCTTCAGTTTGAGCTCCTTTAGTTGAACCTGCTTTACCTGCTGTTGCAGCTTGTAATGGCGAGCCTTCAGATTCTCTTCATGCAGGTCAGCTTCACGCTTACGTTTCTCCAGACCTTTGATGATCTCCCCTATCTCGACAGCTTCGCTACCTAGGTATTGCTTCGCCTTGTCCAACACTACAGAGGGAAGACGCATTTTAGCGGCAGTATCAAGGGCATGACTATCACCGGGGATACCGCTGATGACCCTAAAGGTGGGCAGATGATTCTGCTCATCAAATTCCATCGAGGCGTTTATCACATTCTCTTTGGCATAGGCAAACTGCTTGAGCACCCCATGGTGACTGGTCACCATGGTCAGCTTGGCTTGTTGAATGCAATACTCAAGCGTTGCCCTAGCGAGGGCGGCGCCCTCGACAGGGTCGGTCCCACTTCCCAGTTCATCCATAATGACCAAGGAATGAGAGGTCATAGTACGTAGGATGTACCCTATCTGCTTCATATGACCACTGAAGGTGGAAAGTTCCTCTTCAATGCTCTGCTCGTCCCCTATGTCGGTGAACACATCATCAAAAAGAGGCAGGGAGCTGCCGTCCTTAGCAGGTATGAAACCACAGAACTGGTTAAGCAGGGCCATAAGGCCAACTGTTTTGATAGTTACTGTCTTTCCTCCGGCATTGGGACCTGAGATGACCACCGCCTGCACCTTGGCTTCGAGGGTGACGGTGATGGGAACCGCTTTTTTCCCTAGCAGGGGATGACGGGCATCAAGGAGGTGACAGACATCGCTAGAGAGATTGACCTGGGTCGCCTGATGGTCAAAGCTATAGCGTGCCGATGCAAAGAGGGCGTCTGTCGGGCCGACCATCTCTCTAAGGGCGAGCAGTTCTAATCTGCACTCCCTCGTCTTCTTATCAAGCATAGCAAGCAGTTTTGCTATTTCAACCAAAATTTGGTTTTCGGCCATGACAACCGAGTTGTTCATCTCTACGAGCTTATAGGGCTCCATAAAGACGGTATTACCTGTAGTGGAAGCACTGCTGATGAAGCCTTCCACTTCGCTACGACGGTCATTGCGCACTGGAATGACGACCCTACCGTCTCGGTAGGCACTCTGGTCGCTTTGCATCGCGTCTCTTTTAGTCTTCATATAGTCGTTACAGAACCGCGATCGTTCGCCCTTGGCCTGTTCGACCTGTCGGCGCAAGGCCCGTATGGCAGGATGACTCTCCTTAACCTCGCCAGACTCATCGAGGATGGTATGGATACTCACTTTTAGCTGCAGTAGGGAAGAAGCTATCTCAGAGCCGAGCATGCCGTGGATAGGGTGTAAGGGACCGCTGTTTTCCAAACTTTGGTTGCAGTATGCAAGAAGCGTCTCCGCACTATCAATGTAGTGGGCAATACCCATTAGGGCATTGCCATCGAGAACGAGCAGAGGGTTTTCCAATATCTGTACTGCTTCGGTAATGTCCACAAAGGATGCAGGACTGCCCGCATCAGAGCGACCTAACAAGCGATAGAAGGATGCAACCTTCTCCTGCCTTTTCTCCAAAGCCTCCCTATCGGTCAAAAACCCCATGCGAGAAAGATACTGATAGCCTTCATGGCTCAGGGCACAGTGCTGTATCTTCTGCAGGACAGAAAGAAATCCTAAATCCTCAATACTCTTCTTGTTCATGCTTATCCATATTTCTATATCGTTCTCGACTCTGGTCACTCTTTCCCATCCACTGGGGACCTCTGACTTCCAAGGAAGCGAGCATTCTCAAATAACTGTCGTAACGGTCGTGATGAATCTTTTCCTCTTCCACCAGTCGCTTGACTTCACAGTCAGGCTCCTCGTTATGCAGACAGTGATCGAATGCACACTTTTTTGATGGTTCTACAAACTCAGGAAAAGATTGCGCTATCCTCTGGGGATCGCCATGGGGTACGAGGATCTCCCGCACTCCGGGAGTATCGACTAGGGTAAAGTCTGGTCCGTCTATCATCAATGAGTAGTTGGTAGTATGTCTGCCACGGTTATATTTTTCTGATATTTCACCAATTTTCTGATCCACATCCAATATTCTATTGATTAGGGTGGATTTGCCCACCCCACTCTGTCCTATAAAGGCTACGGTCTTGCCTTTCAAAAGGTCTACAAATTCAGGCAGACCGTCTCCGGTAAGGGCACTGACGCCCCGTATGGTGTAGCCGAGCTTATTATACAGGGCAAAGCGTTCGAATTCATCCTCGGTCAGGAGGATGTCGCTCTTATTCATGACTATCATCACTTCAACACCAATGCTGCAGGCGATGACACGATCTATAAAACGGGGACGGAAAGGGGGTGAGTCGGCACTGCAGACACAGACTATCATATCCATGTTGGCAACCACGGTCTGGTTACTGTTGCCCTTGACATTCCAGCGCTGAAAGCAGTTCTTCCGTTCAAGACGCTCAAGGATGAGACCTTCTTTTGTCCCAGTAATTACAAATAAGACAGTATCACCGACTGCCAGAGGGTTATATTCGTTAGATACGGAAGCGAGCTGCTTGCCCTTAATACGGCAAAGATAGCTTTTGTCTTCCTTCACTACAGTATATATATTGTTGATTCCCCTGGTGATTAAACCTATATGTTCTTGCATGTTTATACTGTACAAGCAAAGAGCCCTGCTTGACAACTCTCTGAGATTTGGTACTGTTAGCGTATGTTTAACTTCAAGACCTGCGCTCAGCCAACGTGCAATACCTATATATGTGAAGATGGCCCCTTCTGCTTTCGGCACAGTCCGAACAAGGAGGACCTGCATAGCAATTGCGTAGCCTCCCTCCTAGGGGAAGCCGATATTGTTGACCTCTCCCTCACCGGTGGGGAGTTTGAAGACCTAGTCATTCCCAAGAAAGGGTTTACCTCTTCCAACATGGCATGGTGTACCTTCAGGAACATAGATTTCTCAGGGTGTACGTTTATAACCAGCTTCTTTGACTTCTGCCTGTTTGAGGGGTGTCGCTTCAATGATATAACAAGCAGGTACTCCATCTTCTCCGGCAGCAAGATGATCGACTGCGACTTCAGCGGGTCTTCCATCACACACACTAACTTCGTGGGTATCGATACGCTGGGGTGTAATTTTGGTGATTGCGACCTCTATTATTCAAATTTCGGCACAAGTTTTCTTCGTGACACCGACTTTATTGACTGTAATCTCAAAAAAGCAGATTTCGCCCATACAAATCAAAGACGGGTATCCTTCAGGTACTCCAACTATGAGGAGGCCAGACAGTGAGAATATACCAACATTTCTCTGTTATAGGATTCTGCAACACCTATCTCATAGGTTCGAAGAAAGGCAGCGATGCCATCCTCATTGATCCAGGCCATGTGGACAATGAACTGATACACCTCATAGAGTCCAACGAGTTCAAGCTAAAGCATGTGCTGTTGACCCACCGTCACAAATCCCATACTGCCGGGGTAGGGACACTCATTAAGATATATAACCCTACCATCTACGCTTCTGCATTTTCTTCTTTTGAATATCCGGTCAAACCCATCAGCGACCACCAAACTCTATCGCTGTGTGATCTGGAGGTTGAAGTCATCCATGTCCCGGGCCACAGCCTGGACAGCCTTGTCTTCAAGATCGACCATGCTCTCTTTACCGGCGACACCCTGATGTGCGGCCGGGTGGGCTCTACAGAGGGCTACAGAGAGAAGGCTCTGTTGCTCAAGTCCATCTGGAAGCGTCTGATGAGCCTCGATGAAAACATCCTGCTCTTCCCTGGGCATGGAACTGCCAGCAAACTACGCATTGAACGGATGTTCAACCACCAGCTTCTCGATCTTGGGGCAATGGCTAAGGAAAGGCAGAACTGGCGTGATGATGAGTAATCGTGTGTTACTTGCGCGGTTTTTGTACATACTCAAGAAATCTTGAGGGCAAGGGTGAGCGAAAGCTCATACGTTTCCCTGTAACAGGATGATCGACTTTCAACTCTAGGGCATGCAGCATAAGGGTGGTATCATCACCCTTGCCGTAGATGACATCCCCAATGATAGGATGACCCAATGAAGTGAAATGTACCCGTATCTGATGGGTCCTTCCTGTGTGGATATCTATTCTTACCAGGGCAAATGCAGGGAATTGTCGCAGTACCCTATAGTTCGTAAGGGCAGTCCTTCCCTCTTTTCCATCACAGGTTACAAAACGTTTGCGGTTTCGACTATCGCGCTTGATATTAGTTTGTATGGTTCCTTCAACCCTACTGAAATTCCCTTTGGCAAGGCCTATATAGGTCTTGGTTGTGGTATGGGCCTTGAACTGGGCAACTAATGACCGCAGACTCTCCAGGGTGCGTGCAATGACAAGGGTACCGGTGGTATCCTTGTCCAGGCGATGGACAATACCAGGTCTGACCAAGGGAGAATCGAGAGATATTTCTTCTGGTGATTCATCCTCATCTTCAGTATCGCTATCCTCTTGAGAAAAAATCGTGCTGAACGCCATCCCATAGCGAGAAAGAAGGGCATTTACCACCGTCCCCTCATGGTTGCCGATGGCTGGATGGACGACCATCCCCTGCTCCTTGTTGATGACTAGCAGCTCATCATCTTCATACAGCACCTGTAAGGGTATGTCCTGTTCACTGAGACCTTCAAAGATCTCTTCGGTATACGTGACTAGGATAGTATCACCGGCTTTGACAGGTTTACCTTTTTTAGAAGGGTTGCCGTTAAGCAGGATCACCGTTTTGGGTTGATTAAGGATAGAGCGCTTCAAGCCCTGTTGGGCTAGATAGGCATCAAGGCGTGTTTTCTTTTCAACCTCACCTACTATAATTTCTACATGTTCTTCTTTAATGGCCATCATTTGTCCTCAACTTCACCGAGTATATAATCCGTCACCGTTATTCCCAAAGAAAGAACACTGGCTATACCGCCTTGGATTAAGAGAGCTCTAAGCATGTTCTCATTGGCAGGAGGCACCCATCCTGCATTAGCAGCAAGGGTATAACTCAAACTTGCCACTCCCATTGTCAGGACAAAGGAACCAAAAAAAATAATATCAGCCCTTCTAAGCTTGTAACTCCAAAGAGGAAACTCATCCTCCTGATAGGGTTCATAGGCAGGCAGGCTCTCACTGGCTAAGGGTACCAGAGAAATGCAAAACAACAGGAGCACCAATACAAACAGGGTCTTCTTTATCATGTATACAGCCTCTTTCCAAACAGAGCCGTCCCCACCCTGACCATAGTAGCACCTTCGCGTATGGCAAGGGGAAAGTCTCCGCTCATTCCCATGCTCAAGGCAGAGAAGTCAAAATGAGGGTATCGAACAAGGCATTTTTGCTGCAATTCACGTAATAGGGCAAAAGCGGAACGGGTTTCCTTCTCCCCCCCTGCTAGAGGTCCTATAGTCATCAGCCCACCGATACGAATACCTTGCAAATCCTCCATGGCATCAAGAGCACGAAAGAGGTCGTCTTCAGTTTCAAATCCACTTTTCGAGGCTTCTTCACTGGTATTATATTGCAATAAAACAGGCATTATAGTCTGTGACTCAACACTTGCCATGTGAATACGATTAGCAAGCTTGAGTGAATCGACACTGTCGATGCCATCGACAAGGGGGACTATCTTTTTAACTTTGTTGGACTGCAAGTGACCGATAAGGCGCAGTTTCATCCCGGCAGGTCTTGAAAGGGAGAATTTCGCTTCAACTTCCTGGACCCTATTTTCACCGAACAACATCTGAGAGCAGGCAAACAGGGCTAGGATCTCTTCATAGGAGTGGGTTTTGCTGACAGCCATCAGTTGCACCGAGGAGAGCTCGCGCCCACTCTCTTGTGCGGCTTTTTCAATAGCCATAAGTATTGTGTCCAGTCGTGTTTGCATGGTCATCTATTGTTCCTCTGTTCTTTCTTTTTTTCTCGATAGGAGCGGAAGTTCATCCTCAAGAGCTCAAGCTGCAACCGCTGTTCCTCGTTTTTCGCAGTAACGGATGGGAATGCATTGAATATCCACTTTGAGCGTTTAGTAATTCTAATCTTGAGCTCTTCAAGCTCAGTATCAAGCCGTTTTTTTAGGCTTTCCAGCGAAGGTGTTGTCCTGTGTTTGGCAAGAAGTTCCCTCTTTTCTTCAAGTTCTTTGACCCTAATCCTGAATTCAGCAAGCTGTTTTTGGAAAGAAGCCATTCTGTATACACTGGATGTTGCATCTATTGTAAAAACCAAAAGTAAGACGCTGCTCAAAGGATGCAGTACATATGCAGGAATAGCAGAAACAACGTTGTTAAGGAAGGGATGCAACCAATACGTAGCTGCAAGACCCATCATACCAAACAGTATGGAGTTGAGCAGGCAGACCCTGCCGTTGATATTGGCAAATTTGCCCGAGTAGTCCCATAGCTGAGTATGGAATATCATTTCAAGAAAGTAACTGGTCAGATATTCCAATGCGCTGGTCAGCAGCATGGCAATACCAAAAACCAGCAGTGGATGAGCTTCAAAAAACATAAGGGGAACTACTACCAGCAGAGCCCCAAAGCCATAGATTGGAAGATAGGGACCATGCAGGAAGCCACGGTTTACCAACCTTTTTGCAGGTATGGAGCAGTAGATGACTTCACTTATGTAGCCGATTATCGCGTAGATAAAGAAGTAGATAAAGTACTGGTCTAACTGCATCAGGACCTCCCAGTCTTTTCAACTATACCCAATAGGTCTTAGCGGGGCAACACTATAGAATTCGCAGCAAGCCTCTTTCTCCTGTGGATTGTATAGATACCCAAGGTAACCAACAACAGCGAGATGGGGTACTTGATATGCATGATGTCTTCACCCAACACAATAGCAGAGAAGATAGTACCGGCAATAGGGTTAATGAAGGTAAAGACACTAATCTTACCCACAGGGTGGTACTTGAGCACTTGGGACCAAAGAGTAAAGGCCACAGCTGAAAGAAGCGAGAGGTACAGCAGTACAAGCAGTGCTGAAACAGATACTGTTGAGAGCCTGCCGCCTCCGATAAGGCCGAAAACAATAAGAACAAAACCTCCGAGGGTAAGGTTGTAGGAGGTAACAGCCAACGGTCCGTCAGTTTGTGTGATCTTCCTGTTGAAGATTGTTCCTATGGCAAAACAAAGCTGGGAGATGAGTAAAAGCCCTTCCCCATTCAAGGAAAATTGAATTTTTCCTTGGCCAAGAGTAGAGATGAAGATACCCAAGACACAAACAATAGAACCTACTATCTTTTGAGGGGTAAGCCTGTCATCAGTAAAGAAGAAGTGAGCCAGCACAACGGCATAGCAAGCTGAGATCGAGGAGAAAATGGTGGAAGAAGCTCCGGTGGTGTTTGCAACGCCAATATAAGCAAAAAAGTATTGGGCCGTTGTCTGCACCAGGGCAAGCGATAGTACCCACTGGTAGTTATGCTTTTTAATAGTAGGCATTTTTTTGGTTGTTATGCGATGATATGCAACCAAAATAAGACCAGAGAGAAAAAACCGTATTCCTGCAAAGAGGAGTTTCGAGCTGACACTGTCACCAATAGAAAACAATTCATAACCGACCTTGATCGTGGGAAATGCTGTTCCCCAGAGCAAGTTACAAAAAATAGCGATAAGTATAGCTATTTTAGGATTCTCAAACAGATTACGCTTCATTAATACCATCCTTACAGTAAAAAAGCGCACCTGCTTGGGTGCGCTTTTGACCGGAGAGGGATTTGAACCCCCGACCAGTTGCGTGTAAAGCAACCGCTCTCCCACTGAGCTATCCGGCCGACTTGAAAGAAAGTACCATGAAGGAGGCGAAGGTGTCAACTATGAAAAGGATAATTGTGCTCCTGATAAACAGATTCTTCTGCATGTGGCCGTCAACGGACGAAAAAGCACTTCTAGATACGTATCGATTGATGATGGAATCTGACACATACCTTCATCAATCTCTTACGAGGATGGTTGTTTTTTCTCGATCAACCAAGAAAACACCTAGCTTCATCCCTACTTCCTTTGCATATCATTGGTATCCTTAAGCAAGACATCATGGCTGCCTCCCTCCAAGATGGAGGTAGAAGATACAAGTGTGAGTTTTGCTTTTTCCTGCAGGGCCCTGATGTTCATCGCACCTGTATTACACATGGTCGAACGCATTTTGCTCAGGGAGAGCTGCACGTTGTCCTTAAGAGGCCCTGCATAGGGGACGAATGAGTCTACTCCCTCAACAAAGGAAAGCTTGCCATCCCCACCCATATCATAGCGCTGCCAGTTGCGTGCCCTTGCTGAGCCTTCACCCCAGTACTCCTTCATATAGGAGCCCTTGACGTTTACCTTCTCAGTCGGGCTTTCGTCAAAACGGGCGAAATACCGTCCCAGCATCAGAAAATCAGATCCCATAGCTAAAGCTAGGGTCATATGGTAATCAAGGACAATGCCGCCGTCTGAGCAGATGGGGATATAGATGCCTGTCTTCTTGCAATATTCATCGCGAGCCTTGGCAACCTCAATGACAGCAGTTGCCTGACCACGACCTATACCCTTAGTCTCCCGTGTTATGCAGATCGAGCCACCGCCGATACCTACCTTGATAAAGTCAGCTCCGCTTTCTGCTAAAAAGAGGAATCCTTCCTTATCGACAACATTGCCCGCCCCAATTTTAACGGTATCGCCGTACTCTTTGCGAACCCATTGTAAAGTTTTCCTCTGCCACTCGGTGAATCCCTCGGAAGAGTCAATGCACAGCACATCGGCACCACTGGCCAACAAGGCAGGGATACGTTCCTTGTAGTCACGCGTATTGATACCAGCGCCTACCAGATAGCGCTTACGGCTATCCAACACTTCGTTTGGATACTCCTTATGACTCTCATAGTCCTTACGGAAAACAAACGAGCAGAGGCGGTTATTCTTATCGACTATCGGTAGAGAATTAAGCTTGTGTTCCCAAATGATGTCATTCGCTTCACTGAGGGTAACCCCTTCCTTTGCATAGATAAGACGGGAAAAAGGAGTCATAAAAGAAGAGATGGGGGTATCCATGGCCATCCTGCTCGGTCTCCAGTCACGGCTTGAGACCACTCCCAGCAAGACTCCATTTTCAGTTCCATCGCTTGTGATGGCAATGGTATTGTGTCCGAATTGTTTCTTCAGCTCTATGAGATCTGCAAGGGTCTGATCGGAGCGGAGGTTGGAATCGCTGGGGACAAAGCCTGCCTTGAAGGATTTCACCCGGGCAACCATTGCACACTCATCTTCAATGCTCTGAGAACCGAAGATAAAGCTGATGCCCCCTTCACGTGCAAGGGCTCTGGCCATCGCCTCGCCGCTTACAGACTGCATGATAGCACTGACCATGGGGATGTTAAGCGAGAGAGAAGGCTCTTCTCCTTTGGTATATTTTACCAAGGGTGTGCGCAAACTTACCTTTGAGGGAATACAGTGTTCGTCAGAATAACCGGGTACCAGAAGGTACTCACTGAAGGTGCGTGAGGGTTCATCAAAAAAATATGCCATACTAAAAGTTCTCCTTTCATGGTATGGCACCTAATACTGCACCTTTACACGAATATATACAAGAATCCTGCAACAAAATCTTTAGGTTTTGTTGCAGGATTCTGTTTCATTCTCAACATTACCCCTGTATTCACAAATATAGCACATGAAAGAAGGCATCTTACCGCCTGCATTCAACAATACAGTTTTCCTGAGCATCAAGCTGAATCGTGATGGTATCCTGTGTTGAGCTCACATCTCCCCTCTTCTCGCCAAGAAATTCTGTTATCTGGAGCATAGAATTGGAAATTTGTAAGGTTGAACCCGCTTCGTTTTTATTCAGAACACACAACAGAACATGTTCCCTGTCATAGCGGGCAAAGACCAAACTATGCTCATCGCAGTAGACAATCTTATGAGAAGAAGCTTGGAGCATCTTCTCATAACGCTTCCTAACATCTCCCAAGGTGGCATACAGTTCGTAGAATTTCAAATCCCACTCGTTGTTGTCCCATTGCATTGGATAGCGAGAATCTTCCACACTGCCGTAGGGACCAGAGAGTCCTACCTCATCACCATAGTAGAGGTTGGGCATACCGGGCAGAAGGTACATCAGCATGACACAACCGCTGTAAAGGGCAAAGTCAAAACTATTTGGAGTATTGTGCAGCCGTGTCGTATCATGGCTGTCCAACAGGTTCATCTGCATCGGATGCATCTGAGCGGGCAGACTCGCAAGCTGGCTTTCCAAAGCCTGGGCAAGCTCTTCTCCCGTATAGGCTCTGGTGGGCTTGGGGTTATGACCCCATCCTTCAGAGATGAAGCGGTCAGTCTCGCCCATCCAGGAGCGGAGGGGCCGGCTTGAACCAAAATAGTTCATTGCACCATCCCACATGTCGCCTTGCAAGAAAGGTGCGGCGTCAGCCCAGTCTTCACCAACCAGATACACCTGGTCATTCTCCGTTTTTACTGCTGTGCGTACCTCCCTCCAAAGTTCTTCACAAAGCTGGTCCTCCCCTCTTCTACCCAAGACAGAAGCGACATCCAGGCGCCATCCATCCTGCAAGAAAGGCTCCTTAAGGAATTTGATCAAGACGGAGTCCTCACCTTGATACATAATTTCCCTGAGTTTCTTGCTGGTGTAGTTTAGCTGGGGAAGCGTCGGCACATCCTCCCAACACGCAACCGAACCGTCATCATTGAAATAATAGAAAGAGGCTTCCTCGCTACTTCTATCCTCCTGTGCCTTCTTAAGCCAGGGGTGTTCGGTTCCCGTATGGTTGATGGAGATATCCACTATGATGCGCATCCCCTCTGCATGGAGTTTCTTGCATAAGGATATGAAGGCTTCATCGCCTCCAAGCTTCTCATCTATATGAAAAAAATCACTGCAGTCATAGCGGTGGGTAGTTCTGGAAACCCCGATGGGGTTGAGGTAGAGGACATTCACGCCCAGGGCCTTGAAGTGCGGAATGGCATCTTCAATGCCCTTGAGATCGCCATTGAAGAAATCAAGGCACTTTCCTTCATCGAACGGCAGGGGCTTCTCGTTGAAATCCATCGTTTGCACAGTCCCACCATCGAAGGAGTACTGCCCATCTGTGGCTCCAACGCTCGGGTCCCCTGCTTTGAACCTGTCGGGGAAGATCTGATAACAGGTGGACGATCCTACCCAAGAGACAGGAACAATATCTGGTTTTAGAGAAAAACTATCAAAAAGGGAGGGAGGAGAGGCAGAGATGCCCTTTCGTGAGTAATAGTAGGCACGGTCGGAGGAAAACAGGACGAAATACCAGTATAACGGTTCATCAGGCATGGCAAGCGAGGAGGTATAGATCAATCTTTGCCCTTGCTGCCCGGCACTGCACCCTTGAGGATGTTCATTTCCATGATGGAAGGGAACCAAGGAAACGGAAGAGACATCACTGTCGATCCCCACTTGTATGCTGATCGTGACCGTTTCCCCTGTTTTGGGATAGAGGGGATCGACATAGGTATGACTTACCGAACTGTCCACTGTTTTTTTCCACATCTGATTCATATCTGCCTCCTAAGCTGTAACTCTCTTATTATCGTACTAAAAGAATACAAACTAATCATTTACAATTGCTAAAAAATAAAGGTTGACTGGTTTAGAAAACCGGTTTAGTATATAGTATATACCATGCAAGGTTTACAATTCAAGAGAAACCTAAGCAGGTACAAGAAAAAGTTCAAAGCTTTAAAAAAAGCATGTAAGGAGAGAAACATGAAAAAAAGTCTAATCGTTATTCTCGTACTACTCATGGCATTCTCAGCCACCTTGTTCGCACAGGGTGCTGGTGAAGCCGACAAGGGTTATGACATCTACGTCTATAACTCCAAGGGAGAGAACGCAGCCCAGTTTGCAGCCATGTGCGAAGCATATGAAGCTGAAACTGGAGTCAGGGTCAAAAACTTTTCAATCGGTAGCGGACAGGACCACATGGAAACCCTACGCTCTGAGATGAATAGCCGCAACATGCCCTCCGTATTCTCCATCCAGGGAATTAAGGAGCTTGCAGAGTGGAGCCAGGGTGGATTCGCCCTTGACCTCAACACCGTCACAACCGGTGAGTTTGGCAAGATGGCCTCTGCCCTTCCCCAGGGCCTGCGTCTCACTTCCGATGGAAAGACCAGCTATGGTATCCCGTACAACGTAGAAGGCTATGGCTTCATCGTTGACCGTGACATGCTCGCTGAAATCTTTAGCCCCATTCCTGTCGATGCAGTGCTCTCTGAGATCAAGGCCGCTTCCTATGAAGAGTGGGCTTCCCTTGTACAGGCAATTGACGCTTGGATTGCTTCTCCTAGGGCAACTGAAGTCAAGTTGAATGGCAACACCCACAAGCTCGCATCTTCTAAAGGCAAGCTCAGCTCAAAGCTTAATGGTGTATTCTCTGTAATGGGTGCTGAAAAATGGACCTATGGAGATCACTTCATCAACGTAGCTCTCAACGCAGTCTTCGCTAATGATATCGAAGCGAACCAGGCCGATGAGGCAACCATCAAGAGTTTGAACGGTGCATTCCTTGCCTATGCCAAGGCTCTCGACCTGAAGACCAGCTACCTCGCAGGTCTCAAGGGAAAAGCTGTCCGTGGACAGGATTTCGTTTCCAGCGCTAACTTTGGGTATGACCAGGCTGTGCAGATCTTTGCTGACAGCAAGGCCGTATTCTTCAAGCAGGGCAACTGGGCATTTGGTAATATCGAAGGCGTAAACAAGGCACAGTCAGACAGACTTGAGTTTGTTCCTGTGAAGATGCCTTATACCAAGGCTGACGTCAAGAGAACTGACATGACAACGGTCGCTCAGCTTAACAGCTCAATTCCTGTATACGTCCCCAACTACTATGCTGTCAACGCAATGGTTCCCAAAGCTGAGCAGCAGAAAGCTTTTGATTTCCTGTACTGGATGAACAACAGTGAGACCGGCAAGAAGTATATCATAGAGGAATTTGCCTTTATTCCTTACAATGCTGATCCTGCCACCACCACTGTCCCAAATAGTCTTGGAAACTCCATCATTGATTATATTGCCAGTGGCAATACCCTCACCGCCCCCTACCAGGGAGCACCTGCATCCTGGAGTGGTGACGTTGTTGGTCTGAGAATCATGGAGAGTTATCTCACCAAGAAGAACTGGACACAGGCAGATTATCAAGCAATTGCAGACTACGCTATTCAAGAGTGGATTGCATTGAAGTAATTCTCTACAACCATCAGGGGCCGGATTTTCCGGCCCCTATTTTCCAGGAGTATCTTATGAATTTTTACAAGAAATGGTTCTGGCCCTTGGTCATGCCCTCCCTACTCCTCTTTACCATGGTCATCCTCTACCCTTTTATCATGGGAGTGGTTAACTCATTCCTAGCTTGGAGGGGAACCTATTACTTTGACCCTGATACAGGCACACGTGCTACAAGCATGTTCAAATCATTTGTAGGGTTTTCCAACTACAAAGAAGCTTTTCAGGATACCCGCTTCATTACCTCTCTTATGTATACGGTCAAGTACACCTTTATCGCAGTGGTTTTCGTCAATATTGCCGCTTTGGCACTTGCTTTGATGGTTACTAAGATTACAAAAAGTTCGGGCCTGTATCGAACAGTCTTCTTCCTTCCCAATATGCTGGGAGGCCTCGCGCTTGGATTTATCTGGCAGTTCATCTTTCAGATCATCTTTACTGACATCCTATTTTCCCCAGATGCACTGTTCCTACCCTTTTTACGCTATATGACGCAAGACTCCACCAAGGCGTTGTTTGCTCTAGCCATGCTCAGCACTTGGCAGTATGCAGGATATATGATGATCATCTACGTAGCCGGTTTGAACAATATCAGTGCTGACTACTATGAGGCTGCAAGCATCGACGGCTCTTCCTACTGGCACTCATTTCGCAAGATTACCATCCCGATGCTGATGCCCTCCTTTACCATCGTGTTTTTCATGACGATCGCCAATAGCTTCAAGCTGCTGGATCAGAACGTAGCCCTGACCGATGGTGATTTCGGTACGCGACTTCTTGCAATGCAGATCCTTAGGACGGTCAAGGACACCACACCGCCGAACTATGGCAAGGCTCAGGCACAAGCTGTGATATTCTTTATCCTTGTGGCTGTCATAACCCTGACTCAGGTAGCCATTACCAAGAAAAAAGAACTGGAGATGTAATATGAGAGACTTAACGATCGTCACCTCCAAATCAATAAACAAACACTACTTTCTTAAGAAAAGAATGCAGATGACACTTCTCTATGTGGCTCTTACCCTCATAGCCATATATACGTTGGCTCCCCTATGGCTGTTGCTGGTCAACTCCTTCAAGACCCAGAGTGAGATCATCAGTTCCCCGTTGGGTTTCCCCACAAGCTTTACCCTGTCCTACCTAACCAATGCGGCAAAGGAGATTCACTTCTTCAAGGCATTGCTGGTAACCACATCCATCACAGCCTCTTCGGTCCTTCTCATTGTAATTGTCAGCAGTATGGCTGCCTGGATAATGGTACGGAACAAAGGCCGGGCAAGCATGGTGGTATTCATGTGTTTTGTCGCAGCTATGCTCATTCCTTTCCAAGCTGTCATGTACCCCCTGATCCAGTTTTTCGATGATGTACGACTCAAGAATGCCTATGGCCTTATCCTGATGTACGGAGGCTTCGGTCTTTCGATGTCCGTCTTCCTCTATCATGGATTTGTAAAGGGTGTTCCCCGTGGAGTTGAAGAGGCCGCAACCATCGACGGCTGCAATATCTTCCAGATGTATCTGTACGTTGTCATGCCCCTTCTCAAGAGCATCACCGTCACGGTGATAGTGCTTAACTCCATGTGGATTTGGAATGACTATCTCCTGCCTTTCCTAGTGATTGGAAACAGCAGCACCAAGACACTTGTGCTCGAACTCTACTTTGCACGCATAACAGCAGGTCAGTTCGGCAATCCCTGGCAACTTATATTCCCAGCAGTCCTAATTTCGATTATCCCGATTATCATCGTCTATCTCTTCCTACAGAAATATATTGTCAAGGGGATCAGCGATGGGGCTATCAAGAGTTAGGGTATGAACAACTTCAAGATTCGATGGGCAAGCAGGGAAAACGAATTGTGTTGCCTATGGGAAAGCCTCTATAAGAACTCTAATATCGAACCTCTCTTTGCCCTGTTCCAGAACAAGGCAAAGAAGAGAAAACCCTCTCTAAAAGCAATCGATACAGAAAGGACTGCACATCCTCTCTGGTATCTGGGTTCTGAAATGAACGGGCAGATGCTCTATGTCGACAAGTTCAACAAGACCTTCGCCGGTCTTCAAGAGAAGCTTTCCTACCTTACCACTTTACAGGTACGCTACCTCCATCTGATGCCCTGCATGAAAATGCCCCCTATCAATAATGACGGCGGGTATGCAGTGGAGGATTTCACAGCCTTTGATCCAAACCTTGGTGACACAAATGACTTTGTCTCACTTGCCGATGCGTGTAGAGAAAACCATATCAGCCTCTGTTTGGATTTTGTGCTCAATCACTGTGCAGACACTCATCCTTGGGCTATCAAGGCCAAAAAAGGTGAACAATCCTATAAGGACAGATTCTTCTTCACCAAGGACAAGGCTGAAGTCGATGCCTATGAGGCGACAACCAACGAAGTCTTTCCCCAACAGGCACCGGGTAACTTCACCTACCTGTCTGATACCCAAGAGTATGTGATGACCACCTTCAACCACTTTCAGTGGGACCTCAACTATGCCAATAGTGAAGTGTTGCTCGCCATGCTGGAAGCGATGCTTACCCTTGCAAACTATGGGGTGGAAGTTTTTCGCTTCGACGCCATACCCTATATCTGGAAACGCTGGGGTACGAGTAACCGCAACCTGCCAGAGGTACATACCCTTTTGAGGGTTTTCCGCCTCGCCCTTGAGATCGTGGCACCGCTTTGTATCATCAAAGGGGAAGTTGTCATGGCCCCTAGAGAGGTTGCCCCCTACTTTGGAACGGAGAAGGCTCCTGAGTGTCACCTTTTATACAACGTCTCACTGATGGTCCAGATATGGAACTCACTGGCAACCAGAGACACAAGACTACTACAAAAGAGCCTTGTTGAGCTTCCTACCGACATACCTTCCTCTGCATGTTGGGTAAACTACCTGCGCTGTCATGATGATATAGGATGGGGCATTGAGGATGACCATCTGTATCAGCTAGGGTTCTCGCCATTTGATCACAAGCAGTTTCTCATCTCTTTTTATCTGGGAACTTTTCCTGGATCATTCTCCAAAGGAGAGCTGTACGAGTTCAATGAAAAGAACATGGATGCACGAAACTGCGGGACTTCAGCTTCCCTGTGTGGCTTGGAAAAAGCCTTGGAAGAGAAGGACAGCTATCAACAGGAGCTGGCTTTGAAGCGACTCGCCTTGGCCCATGTATGTATATACCTCACAAAAGGGATCAGTGTCCTCTATAGTGGTGATGAGATAGCGAGCCTCAACGACTACAGCTATCATTCTGATGTGGTCTTATCAAAAGATAGCAGGAACCTGCATCGGGCACAGTTTGACTGGACCAAAGACGACAGTACTAGTAATTTCCTTTTCTCTACCCTACAAAAAGTGATAGAATACCGTTCGCACACCTCAGATTTTAATGCAAATTCACAAGAAAGGATCATCGCTTCTGATGATTTTTCTGTTTTTGCCCTAGAACGAGGAAGTGAACACCTTGCTCTGGTAAACTTTAGTGAATACCAAAAATCAGTAAGGTTTTCTGACTCTATTTTTGGGTCATATCGTGAAGTGTTTTCGCATCGAGAACTCGTTCTCGGAAATGACCCTTTCATTCTTGGACCCTACCAATACCTCTTGCTCAAAAGGATGTAAGCATGGATGTCCCCCAAAAACGACCAACTATCAAGGATATAGCCCGTGAAAGCGGGTATTCGAAGACCGCTGTCTCTTTTGCATTTAACGAACCTACCAGGATTAGCGTAAAGGCGAGGGACATCATACTTGCCACAGCTAAAAGGCTTGGATATATACCCGATCCCATGGCCCGAATCTTCTCTTTGACAAGGCATTTAAGCATTGGCTTTCTCCTGCCTCAAATTATTCACTACTCTATGCGGAATCCCTATACCCTACACGTAATCCAGGGCATAGGCAGTGTCTGTCAAAAATATGGGTACACACTTACTCTCATCCCTCCCTTGAATGAATCGATCACCGATGCAGTACGCAGCGCTGCTGTTGATGGACTCATCACCATGGGGATGCAAGTCGGTATGGATATAGTCGATGTCATGAAGATCCGCAAACTACCTTTTGTCACTATTGATGGAACGCCCTCTGTAGATATGCCGTCGGTCAATATTGCCGATGAGGTTGCAGCCTACCAGATAATGCGCCTGGTCTTGGAAAAAGGTCATCGGTGCATAACTATCGTAAGTTTGAGCGAAGATGCCTTTGACTCTGATGAGTTGGATGCCAGTGTTCCCAAACGAAGGAAACGGGGGTATGAACGGGCTCTCAAGGAGTATGGCCTGAGCCTCTACGACCTTGAAGGGTGTGTGACTCAAATGGTCAGTGAGTGTACCCTTGAAGATGGAAAGCATACAGGACATCTCATTTCAAAACTCAAGAACAAACCTACATGCGTCATAGCGATGAGTGATATCGTCGCTATCGGGTGCATTCTCTATTTCAACGAACATGCCATACAGGTACCGGATGACATTTCTGTAGTTGGCTTTGACAATATCATAGAGAGCCAACTGATAACCCCGGCCCTTACCACCGTTGACCAGCCAGCCCAAGAAAAGGGATATCTGGCCAGCGAAGCCTTGTTTCGTATGATTAACGGAGAGGCTTTGGGCTCGACCCACATGGAAATCCCCTTTGGCATCATCGAAAGACAATCACTCAAAGAGGTAGCTATCAAACATGAACATTGATCAGAGAAGATATTGTGGCGTGCTGTTGCATCCCACCAGCTTAGGGGGAAAATATGGGATAGGTGACCTTGGCCCCCATGCCTATGCCTTTATAGACTCCCTTCACAAAGCGAAAGTGCGCTTATGGCAGATCCTACCCTTAGGTCCTACAGGATATGGCAACTCTCCCTATGCGTCGCGTTCGACATTTGCCGGTAATGAGCTGTTGCTCTCCCTCTCCCTTCTTGCCAAGGCAGGGTTTCTTGAAAAACACGAGATAGCCTCCCCTCCTCCCTTCCCTACGGATACAGTCGACTACTCGATGGTCGACGCATGGAAGATGCCCCTGCTAAAAAAAGCTGCTAAAAACTTTCTCAAACAAGAAGAGAACAAGAGTGAATATCTACAATTCTGCACGACTAACCAGTTCTGGCTTGATGACTATGCCCTGTTCATGGTCTTGTACGAGCACTATAATGATGCACGTTGGTTCAGCGTATGGAAAAAGGAAGACGGCACCTATTCCAAGGAAAACACAGAGAGACTCCAGAAAAAGTATGCTAAAAAAATCGAGATATGGAAGGCTCTGCAGTT
>CAXYZP010000007.1:0-21551 GCA_964293175.1 uncultured Sphaerochaeta sp. | reverse complement strand
AAGAAGGTAGACACATGCAGAAAAAAGAATTGTTGTGATAATCCAATCAAGTGTAAACCCCTTCGGAGCGGCTGCCATGGCGGGAACAGGCGCCTTCATGAGGATCCAAGGCTTCGCCATGATTCCCATCGCAAGCTTTGCCCTTGCCATGACTACCTTCACGGGCCAAAACATAGGGGCCAGAGAGTACGACCGGGTAAAAAAAGGGGTACGCTTTGGTATTGTCTTCGCTATGATCCTGTCGGAGGCAATTGGAGTCCTGCTCTTTTTCTATGCGGATGTTCTGGTGGCCCTGTTTAATCGGGATCCCTCCATTATCATCTACGGAGTGCAAAAGTCTCAAATATCCTCCCTGTTCCTATTCGCCCTTGCCCTTTCCCACGTCATGAGCGGCCTCTTCCGAGGAGCCGGCAAGTCTATGGTGCCCATGGCTGTCATGCTGGCTTTCTGGTGTATTTTCAGAGTCATCTATATCAAAGTAGGGCTCATGTTCCTTATGGATATCAGGGTTGTCTATTGGGCCCATCCCATCACTTGGATGCTCAGTGCAATAGTATTCACCATCTACTATTTCAAGGTGGACTGGATGCAACATAAAAAGAGTCTCTAGATCCCCTATTTCTTAATTGCACCCTTTGTTCCAGTTGACAAACTTACCAGAGAAACGAACTATATAGGTATCGAGAGACTATCCCTACAAGGCTTATCATGTACACAAAACACACCATTATCGTCCTGCACAACCAGATTCTCCCAAACAGTCCAGAAGACGTTCTCGACATAGAAAGACAAGCCAATTGGATAGAAGAGATCCTCCGAGAAAAAGGATACAGAACCCTTTTGCTCCCCTTTTCCCTTGATGCTCTATCACTGCTTGAGACGATGAATAAGGACAAAGCAGTCCTAGTCTTCAACCTAACAGACTCTGCCCCAGGGGAGGAGAACCTGGCCTATCTGGTCCCCGGGATACTCGAGCACATGGGATTACCCTATACAGGGTGTTCTCTACAAAACCTATTTATAACTACCAATAAGATGCTGACCAAGCGGATTCTCAAGGCTGGGGGGATCGACACCCCGCCTTGGGTCTGTAAAGACGAGACTGAAGCCCTAAAAGAGAACTCCATCAGGCGCTACATCATCAAGCCAATCTCAGAAGATGCATCCATTGGCTTGGATGACAGCTCTATAGTAAGTGCAAAAAGCGTTGTTTCTGAATTGAAAGCCAAAGAAGAGGCTATGAATACACCCTGCTTTGCAGAAGCCTTCATAGAGGGTAGGGAGTTCACCGCCTGCATGTATGGCACACCCGAGAAGTGCAGGGTCCTCACCCCCTACGAATGGGTATTCCAAGGGTATGAGGAGCATCAGAAGGAGAAGATCATCACCTATGATGCAAAATGGACTGAAAATTCATTTGGATATGGGCATATAGTGGCAAAGTACCATGCGGATGCATCGGATCTCTCCCTGCTTGAGAACCTGACGGAAATAACCCGAAAGTGTTGGCAAGCCTTCTCCCTTACAGGCTATGCCCGTGTAGACTTTCGTATAGATGAAGGGGGAAAGCCTTGGGTGTTGGAGGTAAACTGTAACCCCAGTTTCTATGGCTTCTATCATCTGGCTCTAGAAGGGGGCTTCCCCTTTGAGGACCTCATCCAGGATATTGTCGAGCAGGTGCGCTAAGCTAGAGGTATTTGTCCACCCAGACCAACGATTCCAGTTCAAAGCCCAAGTCTCGATAGAGAGCTTGGGCTTTCATATTCGTGGGGTGGGTAACCATAGCAAGGTAGACACACCCGTTTTCCTTGGACCACGTTTGGACATATTCCAACAGTTCTGAACCAAGGCCTTGGTTCCGACACTCCACCGAGACATACAACTCGTTCAACCAAAAGTAGTCCCCTCTAGTCTCCAAACCACAGCAGATATTCCCATAGGCAAACCCTATGGCAGTATCATCGTCCTCATAGGCGATAAAAAAGACTGACCTGCTATCGGTTTTCATGGATTTTCGTATTTCTGAGGTTACCTGGTCCCTGTTTTGGTGATAGCCGATAAAGGACATCTGCTGTTGGACCAAGGTCACCACCTGCTCAAAAGAGAGCATGTTTTCGTCATGGTGATAGGCTATGACAGTGGCCATGAACTTGCCTTTACATAGATGAGCTTGTTATCGTCAGGGGCATAATAATCCTTGAGTTCAGCCTCCAGATGGTAGGCGTTGCGTTCGTAAAAAGATCGTGTAGGGACATAGAGATTACTGGAAGAGGTCTCTATATAGATGCGCGTCCCTCCTCGCTTCCCTATCTCCTGTTCCGTCTGCCTGAGGAGAGAGGTCCCCAAACCCTGTCCCCGATAGGTGGTATCGACAGCGATCCAATAGAGGTCATAGCTGCTTTTGGTTCCAGGGATGGGACCGAAGCAGGTATAGCCCCTGACGGAATCTTCCAATTCTGCAAACTGGAAGAAGTATTCGCAACGTTCCCCTTGTTCGAGGCGCTCGCGAACGAGCGAAACCCCCACCTCCTGCTCCTCGACATTGAAAAAGCCAGAGGTGCTGAGTATTGAGGCTATGCTCTTGATGTCGCTAGCTATAGGTTGTTCTCTAAAGGTATGGGGTTTCATAGGACTAGCCTTTGATGATCATGGCGATCATCTTCTCATAGGTAAAGCCTGCACGCTGAGCCGCTGCTACAAAGCCGCTGTCCTGGGCAATGCAGGGGTTGAGGTTAACTTCAAGTATGAAGGGATCACCCCATTCGTCAATGCGGAAGTCTACCCTTGCATACCCTTTTTCTCCAAAGAGCAAAAATGCCTTATGGCTTAGTTCTTGCAATTTCTTGAGCAAGGGCTCGTCCTCTTGGGTAAAGGAGAACGTTCGTTGGGTATGGATGTACTCAAAAGAGGTTTCTTCCCACTTTGCTTCATAGCCAACGATAGCCGGCTTATCGGATGGATAATCTATGAAAAGCATCTCAGCCGGGTCAAAGACTATCGTTTCTCCTTCGAAGGTGAGAAGGGAAACACTAAATTCACGCCCTTGTATGAAAGTCTCTGCAAAGAGAGCCCCTCCTGCAAGCGCTTCTTTTAGTGATGGCTCATCATGAAAAGTCTGTACTGAGGCATCGGTAATTCCTACCGAAGCCTCTTCTGCCACTGGCTTGATAATGAGAGGACGACCTAGGAATCCCAAGAGGGAACCTGTGGTAGACGCTTCAATCCAAGGGGGAGTCGGAAGGTCTTCCTTGTACATAAGGCGTTTGGCAAACAGCTTGTCCGAAGAGCTCATCAAGGCATGGCTGTTCCCTCCTGTATACCTGAGCCCCATCGACTCAAACAGTGCGGGGGCAAGATGGAGAAGCCGACACCCTTCCAAAGTCTCCACAAGGTTGAAGATGAGATCGGGACTTGAAGCAAGAAGCTTCTCCTTAATCCTCTCCAGGTTCAAGGAGAAGCTCAGGCGGGAGACCTCATGGCCAAGGGTTTTGAGGGCCTCAGTTACTTGTTGTACCTCCAGAACAGTGTCCAATTCGTCTTTGGAAGGCATTTTGGAAAGCTTGTCCGATACTATTAGGATATGCATTTGATCGTAGCTTTGCCGATACGCAGTATCGCAGAATCCATAATACGTGTAATCAGCTCATGATAGCTTATCCCTGCCTTCCTGCAGAGTATGGGGAGATCTGAATCGACAGGATTCAAACCGGCGAGAGGATTCACTTCCAAGAAGTTCACCCTACCCTGGCCATCCATCTTCACATCAATTCGCCCACCGTCACGGCAACCAAGGGCATTCCAGGCAGAAAGGGCAACCCTCTCGCACTCAGAGGCAACATCCCCAACAACAAGGTGATACTTGGCGAAAGCCAAATACTCCTGCTTGGTCTTGTACGAGTAGACTCCCATATCGCACGAGGGGTCTACAACTATTTCCATCACCCCGGTCGTCCGTGCATTTTCTCGGGTTCCGGTAATCCCGACAGTGAACTCCCGCCCTTCAAGGTAGGTCTCTACCAAGACTGGTTGCTTGAACTCATCAAGCAGAAGCTTTGCTACATAAGAAAGGGCAAGCTCATCCCTGACGATCGAGTTCGCACTGATGCCCATACCTGTCCCACCACCTACGGGCTTGAGAAACAGGGGATATGGAAGGGTAACTCCTGCCACTTCACTCTCGTCATGGATTACATAGTAATCAGGAGTAGGAACACCCTGCTCCCTGACTACAGCCTTGGTCATCCCCTTATGCAGGGTGAGGGCCAAGATATGGGAGTCAGAGAACACATAGGGAATCTCATAGGCATCAAGCAGGGCTGGGATCTGCGCTTCACGACACAGGCCATACAGCCCCTCTGCAATATTGAACACCAGGTCACAACGTTTTCCTTGAGCAAGGAAAGCAACCAGTGCTTTGATGTTTCCAATACGAATAGTCTCATACCCAAGGAGTCTGAGAGAGTCGTCAATGGCATCGATAGTTATCAAGCTGTCAAACTCAGCGACTGCTTCAGGGGGATATCCCGCCGCGAGGTAGTCGTCTTTGAGGTCATAGGTCATTCCAATAAGCATGTCAGTCCTCTGCACCCGCTTGGGCACGGTCTGGATAGGCGAATACCTTTCCTTCGTAGTTACGAAGATAAAGGTTCCTCTCGTCATGTCCCACTTCATAGTCAGGCAGGATGGGGACTTTTCCTCCCCCTCCAGGGGTGTCTATGACGTACTGGGGAATGGCGTACCCGCTGGTAAAGCCCCGGAGGCCACGAATGAGCTCCTTGCCCTTATCGACCGTAGTACGAAAGTGAGCAGAGCCTGTAATGGGATCACACTGGAAGAGATAATACGGCTTGATCCTCACCTTCAAGAGACGATGGTAGAGCTCCATAAGGGTTTCAACTGAATCATTTACACCCTTTAGCAGGACAGTCTGGCTGCCCATGACAACACCCGCATCAGCTAAGCTGTTACAGGCCTTGGAGGACTCCGCTGTGATCTCATCAGGATGGGTGCAGTGCACACTCAGATAGATAGGCTTGTAGCGCTTGAGGATCCTCAAGAGGTTGGGGGTAATTCGTTGGGGAAGCACCATTGGGACTTTGGTACCTATCCTAACCATCTCAACATGCTTTATGGAGGTTATCTCCTTAAGCAACCACTCAATCTTCTCATCCGAGAGGGTCAAAGGGTCTCCTCCGGAGATAATGACATCGCGGATGGCAGGAGTATTTCGGATGTACTCGACGGCATTCTTCCAGTGGGTTTCAAGGGGTTCGGTGTGTCCTCCCACAAGGCGGGAACGGGTGCAGTATCTGCAATACACGGAACAGAAGCTGGTGGTAAGAAACAGAGCACGGTCAGGATACCGATGAACGATACCAGGGACGGGACTCGTGTTCTCTTCATGCAAGGGATCTTCACTCTCTCCTGGAGAAGTGAAGGACTCAAGGATGGAGGGGACCACGCTCTTACGCAGGGCACTGCTCTGCTCTGAGGGATCGATAAGACTGAGGTAATAAGGGGTTACGGAGAAGGGAAAGCTGGATTCAGTATTTTCAAGAGCCTCTCGCTCTTCCGTGGTAAGGGTAAGAAAGCGGGAGATTTGCTCAAGGGTAGTAATCCGGTGGGAAACCTGCCAGTGCCAATCGGCCCAATTCTCTTTAGTCGCGTCCGGAAAATAAGCTTTTCTGAACTTGGCGGATCGGCCTTTCAAGGAAGAAGCATTACCTGCTTTCACTCTCTTTGGGCTGCTTGTTTCTGGGACACTCCGGGGCATGCAAGGCTGCATGTTCCCCTTGGTAAGCGGAGGGTCTCCGTCATCTACATTAATTTGTTGTTTAGTATTGAAATGTTCCATAGGAACCTTCTTTGATCTAGAGCGATTCAATTAAAAGAAATCATCATGATCCTCTATAATCTATTACAATGCCAAGTGTATCACTTAGAGTAAGAAACGTATGTAGTGTGATGCTAGAATTTGGAAGATTTATGAGGTTGTTTTTCAAGGTTTAACCATATTTGCAAGGGCTCATCATTACGAGAAAGTCAACAAGCCAAAAGATACTGTCTCCCATCTGGTATCCTGCAGCATATTTAGTAATGGGGTCCTAAAAGCAATCATTATTATAAACAAAAACTCCTTACTATGCTTTTATGATGCATTGTATCGACTTTTTTCCTTTCGCCCTTCCCATTTTCTATACATCTACCCCATACTGGAATAGTCATGAAACCACCCCTACCTACCCAAAAGGCCAAAGAGGCCGCGCTTCTCTTACAAGATGCCCTGGACTTCCATAAAGCCCTCGACTATGAGGGAGAAAAACTCATATCCACCGACTATCTCTTTGGCCCTGCAAGGGGGCAGATGTTCGGCATCCTTGTATGTGAGGACAAAGAGGGCAACGAAGTAGTCCTCAAGGCCTTCTCCGGCCAATACGATGGAGCGTGGATCATCCCTGGCTGGGTAGCGCCTGTGGTCGATCCTGTTATCTATGGCAGTATCGTCAAAGAACATGATGATCTTCTGCATCACCTTACGGATACGATCAACAGAGGGGATGGTATTGATTCTTCCTTGCTTGTACAACAAAGAAGAGCTCTTTCCCAATCTGTGCTTCAAAAGCTCTACAACCTCTATCGATTTCGCTGCATCGACGGGAGTACCAGGACATTCGCTGATATCTTTGGAACAAAGCTACCCCCAACAGGAACTGGGGACTGCTGTGCTCCCAAACTGCTTCATTGGGCCTTTAGCCATGACCTTCACCCGACCAGCATGGCTGAGTTCTATTATGGCTTGCCAAACAAGTCATCAACCAGGGCGCACAAGGTCTTCTACGACCCCTGTGACGACAAGTGCCAACCACTGCTGAAGCATATGCTTCTTCTCGATATCGTCTACTGTGACGCCTCCTTGCTTGTAGTAAACAAGGATGGAGGCCTTCTCTCGGTCCCTGGAAGAGGTGCAGACAAACAAGATTGTGTGGAAAGCAGAGTCAGACGGCTCTTTCCCTCAGCACCCAAGCAGTGCGCTGTCCATCGCCTGGATATGGATACCTCAGGTTTGTTGGTCATTGCCTTGGACAAGGAAACCCACAGAAATCTCTCAATGCAATTCATGCAGCAAGAGGTGGAAAAAGAGTATGTGGCACTCTTGGAAGGGGTGGTCAAACAAGAAGGGGGAGAAGTTCACCTCCCCTTCCGCCTCGATGTCGATAACAGGCCGCACCAGATATACGATGCAGAGCAGGGCAAATGGGGGACCACCATATGGAAGAAGATGCGTGTTGAATCCTCACCTGCCGGCTTGGTAACTCGTGTACACTTCACCCCGCTTACAGGAAGGACCCACCAACTGAGGGTGCACAGTGCCCACCCAAAGGGCATCGCCCACGCTATCGCAGGTGACCGGCTCTACGGCACAGGCAAAGAGGGCGACCGGCTTTGCCTACACGCCTCTTCCCTGTCTTTCTATCATCCTCAGACAAGTGAAAAGCTCAGGTTCACCTCACCTGCTCCCTTTTGAAACAAGAGAATAGATAAGAAATAGCAGCAACAGGATACAGAAAAAAGGAAGAAGAGTTTTGGCTATGTGATGAAACATGCCATGAGGCATACATATTTTCGTCCTATCTCCGAGCAAAAAAGTGTAGTATAGTTATAAAAGTTACAAAGGGAGGACGTATGAAGCGAAAGAACAATGCCATCTATATCGATCTGGAGAATATTCCTGCTAACTTGGACTTGAAAAGTCTTTTTGATGAGCTGACTCTCAAGCATAATGCAAACCCAGACGAAGAGAACTTCTTTGTCATCAAATTTGCTTGTGGTAATGCCGCTTCCATCAAGAAGCAGTCAAGCTCACTTGCAGAGTATAACTTCAACACACGTGATACCCCTTCCATCACATCCAACTACAAGAATAGGGCCGACTTGATAATTTCCCTTGAAGCGCTGGAAACCCTCATCATACAAAACCCCATCATTGACCGCTATGTATTCATCACCTCCGACTCGGACTTTACCGTCATCATGGAAACCCTGCGAAAATATGGCAAGGAGGTCTTTTTGGTCACAAAGGAATCGGTCAGCGACAAACCCATCTTCAACAACAGCTGTGACGAGATTCTCATCTTGGAATCTTTTCTGAACAAACCAAAAAAAGATGAAAAAAAAACCACCACAGCAAAAGAAAAAGAGAAGCCAGAACCCACCAGCACCAAGCGAAATGACAAGCTGGTAGAGTCGATCATGAAAAAAGTGCTCAACTCCTTGGACCCTGACTCCTGGCTACTGGTCAGTATGATAGGCGTCAAGTTCCACCAAATGGACAAAAGCCGGACTATTGAACGTAGCAGCTACAAAACACTGGGGAACCTCATCATCAAGATGGAGAAGGACAAGCTGCTAGAGAGAAAGCTTAACGACAAGGGACATCCAGAAGTCAAACCAATATCTAAATAATAGGCGTACAGGTATTTTCACATGATCAAAGAACACGACCCTTTCAAGCAAATTCAATACATCTTACTATTTCTGGTTGCACTCATGTTTATCTTTGCCCTCTATGTGGACTCCTTCCTTCACGTAGAACCCTTGAACAATGAGTACACGGTATCCCTCGATAACGGATGGGATACCTATCTTGATGGCGAGTTGCTTGCAAAAGGAGTCTCCTTACCCTACATATTCCCCAAGCCGCTGATAGGAAAGACATGCACTATTACTACCATCCTCCCCTCTGCCTTTCCTAATGACAACATCTGCATCAATGTAGAGAGCAGCATGGCGGCTTTGGATGTCTTCCTTGATGGAAAGAAACTCTACTCCCTAGAAGGACCTACCAAAGGCTGGGCCAGACCGGTATTTGGGGGAAATTTTGCAAACTTCATCAGAATCCCCAATGATGCAAAAGGGAAGGAACTTTCTCTTTCCTACCGTTTCACCTCAAATACACCGTTTGCAGGGAGCATCAAAGCCCCCGTTATAGGAAGCAAGGCTTCACTCATACTACTCAAATATGCACAGTGGCCATCTACCGTATTTGGCTATACCCTCCTGTTTGTAGGTTGTATCTGTATCATTGTGCCCCTTGGCATGCATGGAGGGAGAGAACGCGACAGCTTTTTGTACTTCGGGTGGCTACAAGCCTCTTTGGGCGCCTGGGTTTTCTCTCAAAGTACCAGCAAACTACTTATCATTCGCAACCCCGCACTCCCCATGAACCTCAGCTTCCTAGCGCTATATCTTCTTCCCTTCTTCCTAATCAACTATGTTTGCAACTCCTATACAGTGGGAAAACCCGTCAAAATGATGCGGAAGATTTCCCTTGTCTTTCCTTTGACCTACATAGCAGGAGGAATGCTACAACTGTTTGGCATCCTCCAATATACCGACTTGCTCGTCAGTTCAGGCCTATGTCTGGGCATTTTTCTCGTGGTATTGGTGGGCATGCTTATACGCTGTCACGTAAAGGGAAAAGCGAACCTCACATCCTTCCTCTTTGCGATGGGCTTCTTACTAGTCACCATCCATGCTGAAGAGATGTTGCTCATTTTAAATATCAAGCTGAACAGTCCTATCCTGCTGCATGTTGGTATGAGCTTGAGTGCTGTAATACTATTTTGGCACAGCGCAACAAAACTAAAGCAGAAGACACGAAGCATCCTCAAGGAACAAGTTCTCATTTCCATGGCCTATACGGACTCCCTTACAGGATTGAACAACCGATCAGCCTACGACAAACGTATTGATGAAATTAGTGCCCCTTCCTATAAAGCTGGAGTCATGGGCGTCCTGGTGATGGACATCAATGATCTGAAAGTCATCAACGACACAAAAGGACATAAGGCGGGAGATATGGCATTGCAAGACTTCACCGCTTGCCTTCTCAGGCTCTTGCCCGAGAAGGCTGAGTTGTTTCGTATCGGAGGTGATGAATTTGTAGTCTTCATTCCCACTATAAGGGACGACCATTTGGAGACACTGGCAAACACCATTACCGAGTTCTTCAAAAATCGAAAAGCGATCTATACGGTAGCAGTCGGCTGGGATATTTTCATTCCCAAAAAGAAGGAAAAGTTTATCAACATCATTATTCGAGCCGATAGCGCCATGTACATATGCAAAGCAAACATGAAGCAGGAGAGGGTTCTCAAGCTTGACTCTTGAACTTCTTTTCGTCACTCTTTGAGTATCAGGAGGATCATATGAAACGATCCATACTTTTTTTACTGCTTATACTTATCTTGGTTGCTCCCCTTACAGCATCCATAGCAAATACCACTGTCTCAGAAGGAGTTGAAGCTCCCGCCTTTCCTGCTACGGAGCTTGCCTCTAGTGAGGATGAGGCAATCATTGTCTCTGAGGAGGCCACTCCCCTAGAAGTGATTGAAGATCCAAATCTTTCAAGCACTGAACTCTTGCCTATCAAGGAAGTGGTATCCATCCCTATGGGAAACACCACTATCTCAGGGGTAAATGGCTATCTGGTAATTCCTAGTGCCGAACCTGCCCCTGCAGGGAAAGGAACAAGCATAACCACCGGATACTCGGGGATTTTCGCAGCAGGGACGTACGCCCATGTACCGTTTATTCAGGCGGGATTTTCAGATATCGCTGAAGTCAGCCTCGCTGTGGACATAGAAGCAGAGACCGACCTCTTGCTCAATGCAAAGTGGCGTTTCTCCCACCGAAAGGGGACATCCATAGTACTCGGGGTTGTAGGGCAACTTATTGATGTGGCAGCAAAGAAAAATCTTGCAGCCCAACTCTATGTAGCTTCCACATTCACCAGTTCCATCATGGACTTTCCCTCGAAGACTACTGTCCTGTTGGGATATACTTTCCACAAGGACCTCAATACTAATATTGATTTTGGTATTGCATTCCAAACCCCTTTCTTTCCCTCTACGTTCAAGGAAAAGATGTTCTTTCTCCTAGACTTCGGCAACGTCTCTTATAGCGTTGATCCTTCTGCTGGAAAAGCCGAAGACAGAGGTCTCGTCAACGTAGGGCTGCGCATGGCTCCGATCAAGATTCTCAAATCAGTCTACCTCACTGCAGACATACGGGCTTTAGACCTCTTCGACCATGATGGAAGGGCTTTGAGCCTAGGGGTAACACTAGCCTTCAAGCCAAACTAGAGAGACGAATACTTTCATGACATTTTTACTATGTAGTAACCAGGACGGCCCCCGCTTCTGTGGAGGCCGTCCTTATATATACTAAAAATGAAAACTCAACACTCAGGTGTTAGTCAAACTCAAATACCTTGATCATATTGGTCCTTCCGGAACTGCCTACGGGAACTCCAGCGGTTATCACCACAGAATCACCTTTCTTTACATACCCATTCTCCTCCAAATACGACGGAGCATAGGCTAGCAAGGAATCCACACTCTTTTGATCCTCAATGAGGATCGGGGTTATTCCCCAAGAGAGAGCCAACCTCTGTACCACCGTCTGATCGGGACAGAAGGCTAGGATAGGAACACTGGGGCGGAATTTTGAGATGAGACGTGCAGTACTTCCCGACTGCGTAAAACAAGCTATAAAGGATGCCTGAATAGAGAGAGCCAACTCCCTGGTAGCAAACCCGACAGCCTCAGTGCGAGTCTGTTTTTTCCTAGGCAGCACACTGTCTCTCGAATAAAGCTGGTTGAATACCAATCGTTGAAAATCATTACTGCGCTCAGTAAGGAGCACAATTCTACTCATCGTAAGCACAGCCTGTAAAGGATAGTCTCCTGCCGCTGTCTCACCGGAGAGCATAACGGCACTGGTACCGTCGAGGACAGCATTAGCTACGTCGTTGGTCTCGGCCCTGGTTGGCCTTGGGTTGTGCATCATCGACTCAAGCATCTGTGTAGCTGTGATGACAGGCACCCCGTTTGCAATACAACTGCGTATGATAGATTTCTGGATAAGAGGAACCTCTTCTGCAGGAACCTCCACTCCAAGGTCCCCTCTGGCTATCATAATGACGCTTGACTCCTCAATAATGGACTCCAAAGCGCTAACTGCCTCAGGTTTTTCAATTTTGGAAATAATGGGTATGATACGACCGAACTTCTTCTGCATAAAGGTTTTCAAAGCTTTGACATCTTCTGCGCTTCGCACAAAAGAGAGCGCCACATAATCCACGTTATTCTTAAAGGCGAATGCGAGGTCTTCCTCATCCTTATCGGTGAAGGAGCTCAGGTGCATAAGAGGAACTTTAGGAAGGTTCACGCCCTTTCTAGGCAGAATGGTCCCATCCTCTACAAAGGTACAATGAATGTCAGTATCTACAATCTTTTCAACTACCAAGGAGACCAACCCGTCATTGATGAGGATCTGACTTCCTTCCAGGATCTCCTGATGCAGATACGGGTAATCGATGCTGATGCGCTCTCGAGTCCCGAGGCAAGTCTTGGTGGATATGATTAGGCTCTCACCTTTTTCATAAGAGAAAAAAGGCTCGGCAAGTTGTCCCACCCTAATCTTCGGACCCTGGAGGTCCATAAAGATGGTTACAGGAATGCCCAATTTTTCAGATGCAGAACGGGCTCTGTCATAACGTACCTGCTGCTCAGCTGCTGAGCCATGGCTAAAGTTCAGCCTGAGGACCCGCGCCCCACCCTTGATGATGGACATGATGACTTCTATCGATTCTGATGCCGGTCCGATAGTCGCAACGATCTTGGTATAGGTTCCCTGTATGAGCATAGTAGCCCCCTTATCCTTCTATCATCGTATATTACCACCTTTTTGTAAAGTTTTCTCGAATCACCCGAATGGGTGAGTTTGAATTAATCCCCTCTAGGTAGGCAAATCATCTTCATAGGCGATTTATATTAGATTGGTAAAATTCTACCATAGAGACATGAAAGGAAGAAAAACTAAAGATCTGCTGCTTGTTGCAGCAATATTGTTGCTCAGCATAGTCTCTGTGATGCAAATCGGGAGACTCCACATCGACAGCTCTACCAATGCGTTCATTCCGCAGAAGGCCCCGGTAGTGCAGACAAATGATGAGATAGAAGAGGCTTTTGGTTCTCTCGACCTCATTGTGGTCAATCTCTACAGCGAGGATACCTCCATGCTTGAGAGCTCTTCTCTGGCCGTTCTGGATACGATAACCAGCGCCATAGAACCTCTAGCACTCTCTTCTTCTGTAACGTCTCTGACCAATACAGATCATCTGGGCAGCTCAGATGAAGGCCTGTTGGTGGAGAAACTCTATGACAGGAATGAAGTGGATGCTTTAGCTGGCCTCAAGGCACGTATCGGGGAGTGGGGAGATCTCTATGAAGGCAATCTTATCTCTAGAGACCGAACTATGGCGTCCATCATCGTTGAGGCAGTTGTAGGTGCGGACATGTCCCTGCTGCTCGATCAGATCAACGCCGAGATAGCCAAAATAGATCTGGGCAACCTCCAAGTGTCGCTCATCGGACTTCCTGTAGTTACCGATGCCATCGAGCAGAGCCTGCTTACCGACCTGGCAATACTCGCTCCGATAGTCGGGTTGCTCATCATCATAGTCCTGTTACTTTCCTTTGGCAGATTCCGGGCAGTCATCCTTTCCCTGTTTTGCTTGTTGGTCACAGCAAGCCTCATGCTGGGTCTCATGGCGGTCTTACAGCTTACCTTTACCATGGCCACCATGCTTGTACCGGTTCTGCTCCTAATAGTAGGCAGCGCTTACACCATCCATATCCTCAGCCACTTCTATGAAGAGGCTTCCGCCTCTGTCGAAGGACAGACGCGGGAAGGACGGGATAGGATCATCACCACTGTAGTAACGAGAAACCGCAATCCCCTGATCATGGCAGGTGCAACAACTGCGGCAGGCTTTCTTGCCCAGCTTACCAGTCCCCTGGGTCCATTCAGAACGTTTGGACTTCTCTGTGCGATCGGGGTTGTCCTTTCACAACTTTCCGCTCTCTATCTCCTACCGGCACTGATCCGTATTTTCTACGCAAACACCCCTGTGCAGAGCAAAAATAAAAAGACCCGTGAAAAATTTGATCCCTCTCGCGTGTTTATCTATATAACAACGAAACAGGGCAAGCTCCTCATTGCTCTTTCTGTCATATTAGTAACAGCCACTGTATTGTTAGTTCCCCGTATCCGCACAGGGACCAATATGCTTGCCTTCTTCAAGCCATCATCGAAGCTTGTTCAGGATACCAAGCTCTATAACAGCAAAATGCAAGGAAGTAGCATCCTGACCGTCATGGTAAAGAAGGACGGTAAGACAACTATCCTCCAACCCTCCTTCCTTACCTCCTTGGATGAGTTTTCCCAAAGCATGGAACAACGCGATGATGTAGGCGGAGTGCAGACGATTCTTCCTTTCATCAAACGGATGAACCAGATAATGGGACCCCAGCAGGGAGACACTCTCCAAACAGAGGAGGCGATGCCAGACTTTGACTTCTTCGGAGGATCCTTTGGTGCAATCGATGAAGAAGAGCCAGTGCCGGAAGCTGAGGCAGAACCGTTAGTCATTGCACAAGGGGGCAGCTACTACGAGATTCCCTCCGACCCAGCAAAGTATGGGTTGCAAACAGAAGAGGAACTGAGCCAGCTCATAACCCAGTACCTCCTTCTGTACAGCGGAAACCTTGGTAAGTTCATCAATGACCCGATCGAGCCCGATTCTCTCTTGATGACCATAAGTCTCTTGAAGACGGACACCCCGACTTTGAGAAACATTACAAACACCATAGAGGAGCACTTCAAAACCACCCTTCCTCCTGGTTGGACCGTGGAGATCGGAGGGGGAGAGGCGATAAGCCTGGCCCTTACCGAGCTGGTCACCAAGAGCCAGATATACTCCCTTTTTGGAGCGCTCATCATTGTCTGGATTCTCCTGCTCTTGCTTTTCCGTTCATTCAAGCTCTCCCTGCTGGGACTCATACCCTGTGTATTTGCCCTTATGGGAATCTTCCTTTCCATGGCAATCTTTGATATCGAGCTTGATATCATTACCAGCCTGCTCGCTGCCCTAGCTATCGGGATCGGAGTGGACTATGCGATCCACCTGATCGCAGCCTACATAAGAGTTGGAGCTATGCTACCTGAAGAGGAGGTTTTTACCGAGGTGATGAAGACAACAGGCAAGGCCATTCTCATCAATGCAGCTTCTGTAACATTGGGCTTTATGGGCTTGCTGTTCAGCCGCTTCACTCCCATAGCCCGCATGGGACTGCTGTTCTGTATCGCGATGCTATTTGCATCGTTAAGCAGCCTAACCATCATGCCGGCCCTACTTCGTCGATTCAAACTGAAAAACAGGCTACTCATACCTAAAACAACAAACACAAGGAGAACAAAATAATGAAAAAGATAAAATCTATCATACTTACCTTACTTCTGCTTACACTGGTGTTTCCAATCATGGCAGCACCACAACCCCAAGAGATCATGGATAAGGTAATGGAAGTACAAAGCAGTGACAGTTCGGCTATGGACATTGAGCTTACCCTCATAGACTCTGGAGGACAGGAACGCACAAGAAGACTGCAGACGCTCTCCCTTACAGAGAATGGCAGAACCTCTTCCATAACCGTCTTCCTCTCCCCTTCAAGTGTAAAGAACACCCGTTTCCTTGCAGTTGAGAATGAAGGGGGTAAGACAGACCAGTGGATATTCCTACCTGCCCTCAAGCGGATCAAACGTATCGCTGCAAATGAGGAGGGGGGTTCCTTTATGGGAAGCGACTTTTCCTATGCTGATATGGCTTCAACCACCTATGACGCTGATGAGGCTACCCACACTCTGCTAGAAGAGACAGCATCGACCTATATCGTCAGGTCTGTTCCCTTTGACACAGCCACCTATGGCAAGACAGAGACCACCGTCGACAAGGATACCTACCTTCCCCTGCAGGTCGATTTTTATGCCAAGGATGGCGCGATCTTAGAAAAACAGCTTGTAACACAACAGGTCGAACAGATGAATGGTAAATGGATACCTAAGACCATAACCATGACTACCGTCGCAAGTGGGCACAGCACCAGAATTGAAATTCTGCAGGCCCAGTACGACATTGCCATGAACAGCAATTATTTCACCACCAGATTTCTTGAAACCGGGAGGCCATGATGAAACGTGTATTACTATTTGTACTAACCATAAGCTTGCTTATGAGCAACCTTTTTGCCTTTGCAGGCTTTGATGACATATTCGCTTCGGACAATCCCCTAGAGGAGACAGAGAAAAAAGCAACCTCTGGTTCAGGTTCGGTAGGGGCCGAGTTTGGTTTATTTTTGGATGATTTTACTTTCTCCGAGCAGCTTCTGAGACTAAATCTCCTCGTGGACAGTCAATCCTTCAGTTCAGAAGCTGCTCTCTCTTATAATGTGGAAAAAAAGGAACTGAAAGCTGACACCATCTCTATAACTTCTTTCTTCGACTGGGGCCTTATCGAGGCAGGCCTGCTTAAGGAGGAGTGGGGATCTGGAGACGGAGTGCACGTGGTGGACGTCCTCAACGCCTTTGACTACTCCCAAGGACTTTCAGACAATCCTCTAAGCATGAAAAGAGCTGAATTGATGATCACATCCACCATCTACAAAGACCAGAGTTCATTGCAGCTGTACGTGAAGCCGACGTATACTCCGGGGCTGGCTTCCATGGATAAGACAGGGACAGACCCGTGGTCTTTGTTCCCTGCTGCATTCACCTCCGCTACCATCACTGAGCCACAGACAGATACCTGGGAGTATGTGCAATTTGGTGCACGAGGAAGGACTAGCTTTGCTGGTATTGACCTAGGGCTACTCTATTATAAGGGGCACATGGCACAGCCAGGATATGGGAACTTTGTTTTTGACTCCGGTTTCACATATATTGAAAAAGCAGATATCATCTATACCCCCTACCAACTCTTTGGTGCTGAAGCCACCTATGTGCTTGGTCAGTTCACCTTCATGGCAGAGGGCGGATATATGCTCAGTAAGGATACGGCAGGAAATGATGCAACTCTGTACAACAGCAAATGGGTCTATCTTGGTGGAGTGAGTTATCTTGAACCGACAAGCCAGCTGTATCTAGCCCTTATGTACAATGGACACTATACCCAGCATTATGATCTGGTTGAAAATAACCCCATGGATGTAGATTATGGGCAAGCCTTTGACAACAAGGCCTATGGCAATACCCTTACCCTGGCCCTCGAGATGCCCCTATTCCGTGAGCGGGTGCATGTGCGCCTTGGCGCAACCTACCAGATCGAGACAGAGGGCTATGCCCTGTTGCCCTCTATCGGATGGCAAGTCAGTGATGACCTGAAGCTTGAGTGTAAGGCAGTTATCTATGGAGCAATGGGTTCCAAGGGGAGCCTCTTCAAGACTTGGGATGACAACGATTATCTTGCCATTGGTATAACTCACTACTTCTAACTCCTACCATAGAAAGCGCGAGTGTGGTAGAATCCTCCTCAGGAGGATCGGATAGTGTTCATTATTGGAGACATTCTGCTTTTTCTGACTACCGCACTCGTATTTTCCATAACGTGTCTCTGTGTCCTTTTGCATGTTCGTGCAAGAGATAGCTATACACGTGGATTTTTAGCGATTCTGGTCCCTCTGTGCCTGCAGATGTTCTTGACCATGCTCTATGCATATATTCCCCGAGTATATCCCCCAGAACTGCTTACAGGCGATGTCTACATGTACTTCTGCCTTACAGCAACATTGGTATCCATATTCCTCACAACGCTGATGCTCTTTACTATGAGCCGTTACCTTATAGCGCTGTTGCCTGCAACAGAGAAGGAGAAGAGCCTGGGAAAAACTATTTTGGGTTTCCTTATTCTTGCTTTTCTTATCCTCAGCCTCATTATCATCATAGGGAAAAGTGATGGGGACTGGGTACTGGCTATGAATACCACATTCTCTTATCATCTCTTCAGCGGCAGTGTATTCATGATCTTCCATGGCTTTACCTCACTCTTCTACCGTAAGAAAGCACAGGGATGGGAGCAGGAGAGACTTCTTACCGGAATCTGCGCGACCTTCATTCCCTTGGTGGTTCTCTTTCCCCTTGATATGATCTTCTTCTGGAACCATGCCTTCAAGTTCACCTATCTAAGCTTTGCAGCATTCGCAGTCTATCTCTACTATTTCATCAGCCGTAGATATTTCCTTACCTACGAGGCGGTGAATGAAGCATCGGTATCCCTACAGACTGACTTTCTGACCGAACATGATGTGTCGGCAAGGGAGAAGGAAATAATAGGCTTGTTGGTCAAAGGGTTGAGCAACCGCGAGATCGCAGAGATGCTCTTCATCTCCCCCAACACAGTAAAGACCCATATTAAGAATATCTATGCAAAGCTTGGGGTATCCAACAGAGTGTTGCTCTTCTCCCTGTTGCAAAAAAAATCAAATCCCTAACTCTTGCTTGCACGCTTGGCAGATACCTGTGAGATAGAACGTATGGTCACTAACTGTGAAGCCATGTTCCTCTTCAAACTGTCGTACCTGCTCTTTGTAGAAGCACCCTCCCAGATCTATAAAACAGTGGCAATGCTCACAATGGAACCAATGATGGTGCTCCTTACCCTCTTTAGCAGAGTAGTAGCGTTCGGTTCCATGTTCGCTGCAATGCAGGACAAATGAAGTTGCCAGGTTATTCTTCTCTAGGTAGTGCAAATTCCTATACACCGTAGCAGGGTCACACAAATCACTGAGTTGCTTAGCCAGATCAGAGACAGAGATGGGCTGCGTAGAGTTTTCCAATCCTTTGAGAATGGCTTTTCTAGCCTTTGTCATAGTGCAGAGCCCTCCTCCTACTATAGGTAACAAGCATCTTAATGGCCGCGGTTCCAAGAAATATACCCCCAGCGATGACGACCACCATAGCCCCAACAGGCACATCAAGGGCCCAACCGGCGGCCAAACCTCCAAACGAGAAAAGTGCCGAAAATAAGGTGCCCAACCCCATCATGGCAGCGAGGTTCTTTGCCCAATACCCTGCTGTCCCTGCAGGCAGGGTCAGCATCGCTATGACCATGACAATACCTACAAAGGTTTGCAGCAACACCACGGCTACAGCTGTGACGGTTAGCATAAGGAGGAACACCTTTTGGGTGGGGATACCCCGTACCTGAGCAAACTCCTCATCAAAAGAGGTCGCTTCGATCTGGGGATAGAAGCGCCAAGCAAGAAGAATTACCACGACATCGAGTATAAAGAGCAGCACTAAGTCTTTTGTTGAAATAAGCAAGATATTTCCAAACAGATAGGAAGAAGGATCAGTATAGCCAGGAGTCTTCGCCATGAAGAGAACACCGATACTCATCCCAATGGCCCAGATGGCCTGTATGACTGTGTCCTCACGCTGCTTTGCCCTGAGGGATACCAAGCCTATGATAGCCGCAGCCAGGACTGCAAACACAATGGCTCCCATCATAGGGGTAACTCCGGGCATTTTTCCCGTTGCTGAGAGGTACAGTGCTATACCAATTCCTCCCAATACCGCGTGTGATATGGCCCCGGCAAGACCTGCTATTCGCTTGACAGTGACCACCGCACCTATGACCCCAAACAGGATTGAGGACAAAAGACCGGCAAATAAAGCATTACGAACAAAGGGCAAATCGGGATTTGCAAGGGCACTAAAGAAACCCAGCAGATTATCCATTATTGACACCCCCATCAAAAGTACAGTAGTCAGCAGGAAGCTCAACATCATGGAGGACTCGCAGAGCCTCTCCACCATACAGTTCAGAGGCGCTCGCCATCGGCTCCAAAGTATGCTGGACAACAGTTCGTCCCTTCTGTCCGGGCTTTTGAGCACCGATACAAAATACCCTATCAGTCAGGGAAGAGACCGTACTCATATCATGGGTGACTATAAGGATCGTTGTCTTGCCTTTGAATTTCCGAAGCGTATCAAAGAGGCGCTTCTCACTCTCCGCATCCATATTTGCTGTAGGCTCGTCTAGGATAAGCATCTTCGGACCCGCGACAAGAGCACGAGCAACGAGGACTCGCCTTCGCTGCCCCCCTGATAACTCGCTATAGGGTCTTTGGGCCAGCTCCTCCATCTCCACCTGTCTGAGGGCTACCAATGCAGCTTCATTCCTTGCATCCTTGCTCCTTCTTGAAGTGGAAAGCACCCCGCCCATCTTCACGACCTCCAGCACAGAAATAGGAAAGGTCGGGTCGTACGTTATGTGCTGAGGCACATAGCCTATCATCGACCTGTTTTTTCTCGGTTGGTCGCCAAAAAGAAGGACCTCCCCTTTCTGGCTCTGCTCAAGGCCTAGGATAAGCTTGAGGATCGTAGTCTTGCCAGAGCCGTTAGGACCTACAAGAGCGCTAAACTCCCCTTCATGGATATGGAAGCTCACCTCATCTAGGACAGGCAACATATCATACGAGAATGCTACATGGGAAAAACGCAATGCTATAGCTACGTCACTCATAGCTTCCCTCCAATCGTGCTCAGAAGGGCGTCACCCATAACGCGGATGTTCTCCATCCAATCCCGGGCAAGAGGATCCAAGGCAAGCACCTTGGCACCTGCTGCCTTGGCTACTGTCTGAGCCGATGCAAGTGGAAACTGCTTTTGGACAAAGAGAGCGACGGCCTTTTCACTCTTTGCCTTCTGGATAAGGAGAGAGAGGTCTTTAGCCGTAGGCTCCTTCCCCCCTATCTCAACAGCTTCTTGGATGAGGTCGAACTCATCAAAGAAATATCCAAATGAAGGATGATAGACAAACACCTTGCGCCCAGCCAAGGGGGCAAGCTGCTCCTTGAGAGAGAGGAACGTCACATCAATGTCTTCAATAAGTTTCTTATAATTAGCTTCCAACAGAAGTTTCTGTTCAGGGATCAGGGTAATGGTTGTGCTTAGTACATGTGAAGCCAAGATCTTTGCACTCTCCCAACCAAGCCAGGTATGCCGGTCCCGTTCGAGGCTGTCTTTATGTGTAATATGATCTTCACCCTCATCATGGTCTTCATGGCCATGTGCTTCCAAGGATCTGAAAGCCACCCCCTCGGTCCCATCGACAATCATGAGGTTTGGATATAATGAAGAGACCTTGCTTTCAAGAACAAGCTCAAAGTCAGTGCCACTGAGGATCCAGGCCTTCGCCTTGGCCAAGGCAGCCATCTGAGAGGGTGTAGGCTCATATGAGTGGGGACTCTGCCCCTCTCCTACCAGTACGACAGTATTGACTAAATCCCCTGCTATGCGCTGGACAAAGTACTCTTGAGGAAGGATGCTCAGGGCGATAATGGGTTTCGTATCCGTCTCTTGTTTTTCAGATTTACCTTGGGCAAAAACGAACCCTGTGGCAAATACCAGGATGGTTGTTATGGTTATTATGCGTTTGATTTTTCTCATACTCCCTCCTAGGGGGTAGGGAAAGGATACTGATCGAGAGGTTTTTTTGCAAGTCATTTGCAATATCAATGCGAATGATTTGCATTAATTCCTTAAAGACTACCCCAGAACCTCACTTTCACAGTATGCTTATGTAGTAAGAGAGGAACCAAAATATGATCGTAAACTTCAAAGGTAAACAACCCCACATAGATCCATCA